>JANQOC010000529.1 GCA_028279265.1 Hyphomicrobiales bacterium | reverse complement strand
TCTTGCTGTCGGAGCTAGCGTCATTCCGGGGTTGTTTGCGTGCTTGACGAGCCGCGAATTTTTGCCCATATCATCAGTCACTTACACAAGCACAAATTGTAGACAGTCAGAACTTGGGAGAAAAAGGGCGATGTCGGCGCCGAAAACACTTTACGATAAAATCTGGGACGATCATGTTGTCGATGAACAGGAAGACGGAACCTGCCTGCTTTATATTGACAGGCATCTCGTCCACGAAGTGACGAGCCCGCAGGCTTTTGAAGGTTTGCGCATGACCGGCCGCAAGGTCCGGGCGCCGGAAAAAACCCTGGCCGTGGTCGATCACAACGTACCGACAACCGACCGCTCTCAGGGGATCGATGATCCGGAGTCCCTGATCCAGGTGGAAGCGCTTGCCCAGAACTGCGCCGACTTCGGCATCGAATATTTCAATGAAGTGGATATCCGCCAGGGTATCGTACATATTGTCGGTCCAGAACAGGGATTTACCCTGCCGGGTACGACGATCGTTTGCGGCGACAGCCATACGGCAACCCACGGGGCTTTAGGAGCCCTGGCCCACGGCATCGGAACATCCGAGGTAGAACATGTGCTGGCGACGCAGACGCTGATTCAGAAAAAATCAAAAAACATGCGCGTCCGGGTCGAGGGTGAGCTCGGGGACGGTATCACGGCCAAAGATATCATTCTCGCAATCATTGGCGAGATCGGAACCGCGGGCGGAACCGGACACGTCATCGAATTCGCCGGGTCAGCGATACAATCCCTGTCCATGGAAGGTCGGATGACGGTCTGCAACATGACGATTGAAGGCGGTGCCCGTGCCGGTCTCGTGGCTCCGGATGAAAAAACATTCGCCTATCTGGAGGGAAGGCCGAGAACTCCAAAAGGCGGTGCCTGGGAGCAGGCCCGGCAATACTGGGATACCTTGCATTCCGATGAAGGTGCTGAATTCGATGAGGAAGTCGTGCTGAAAGCCGGTGACCTGCCGCCGCTGGTCACATGGGGAACAAGTCCCCAGGATGTTGTTTCCATCCACGGCAAGGTCCCGGACCCGGCCGCTCTTGATGACGAAGGAAAGCGCAACGCTGTCGAGCGCTCCCTGGAATATATGGGTCTCGAACCGGGAACCAAAATCACCGATATACCGGTGGACCGCGTGTTCATCGGATCGTGCACCAATGGGCGTATCGAGGATCTCCGAGCCGCTGCGAAAATAGTCGATGGCAAACAGGTCAATGAGAACGTCAACGCGATGATTGTTCCGGGATCGGGCCTGGTCAAGGAGCAGGCCGAAAGCGAAGGGCTCCATAAAATATTTCTGTCTGCCGGTTTTGAGTGGCGCGAGCCCGGATGTTCCATGTGCCTGGCCATGAATGCCGACAAGCTGGAACCGCAGGAACGCTGCGCCTCAACATCAAACCGCAATTTTGAAGGCCGCCAGGGGCGTCAGGGCAGAACCCACCTCGTATCTCCGGCGATGGCCGCAGCTGCCGCAATCGCGGGCAAATTCGTCGATGTCCGCGAATTAGGTTAACGAAAATTGTTATGGATTTATTGATAAAATAGGCGTACAACGGGTGCCATGAACACGAACCTTCTTATTGGACTTATTTTGATTACATGCCCGGCCGCATAGCGCGTCCGGGACCTATTCGCCTGTAATCAAACCAATAGAAGGAATAAGCGTATGACCTATACGCAGCCAAATACCCAACATTCAGAACAGCAAACGGCCGACGAATTTCACGTATCGGCCGAAGGCATGGCGGAAAAGAGCGTCGATGCCATATATTTCGTCTGGGCCGAAGCCGACCCAAATATTCTGCCGCGACTGATCGAGCCGTTTGCCAAAATGGGGCTGATACCGGATCGGGTGCACGCAGACCGTGACAGTCAGGGAGATCGGCCCTTTCAGGTGGATCTGCGGCTTAAAAATCTCGATAACCGGTCAGCGCTCCTCGTGGAGAAAGCACTACGGTCGGTCATCGGTGTGACCTCCGTCATTTGCGTATTCGAATAGTTCGGGTGTTCCATGTCATCGCTCCTGGCCTGCCGGCAAGGTGGTCCCACCCTAGGCTATGGGTGCAGGCTGCAAAGGGCTAAACAGGGCGATGAAACCGGACATGGATTAACCGAACATTGCCTAAAACGTCCGGCTGCGCTAAGAGTTCTGCACAGCAAGCTTTGGGAAATCTTGCCTTTCGTTTGAAGTCAGGCAAATCGAAAGCCAAAGACCGGACAAGATTCCAACTAAAGAATTCGAGAATAAAGATATGGATAAGTTCACAGAATTGACAGGTGTTGCCGCTCCTTTGCCGATGATCAATGTCGATACGGACAAAATTATTCCCAAACAGTTTCTCAAGACGATCAAGCGCACGGGCCTGGGTAAGAATCTTTTCGATGAAATGCGGTATGACGATAATGGCGATGAAATTCCGGATTTCGTATTGAACAAACCGGCCTATCGCAATTCCAAGATCCTGGTTGCCGGGGAGAATTTCGGTTGCGGATCGAGCCGCGAGCATGCGCCCTGGGCGCTTCTGGATTTCGGGATCAAGTGTGTCATCGCCCCTTCGTTCGCCGATATCTTTTTTAACAACTGCTTCAAGAACGGCGTTCTGCCGATCAAGCTGCCGCAGGAAGATGTCGACAAGCTCATGGACGATGCCGAGCGCGGCGCCAACGCCACCCTGACCGTGGATCTGAAAAACCAGGTCATCAAGGGGCCGGATGGCGGTGAGATTTCATTCGATATCGATCCTTTCCTGAAGGAGTGCCTGCTTGAAGGCCTGGATGATATCGGCCTGACCTTGAAAAAAGAATCGTCGATCAGCTCTTTCGAGGAAAAGGCAGGCGCGGCCAGACCCTGGGCGTAAGCTTTCTCTGATTGGATTTCCAACCTTGCTGGATCTGAAGAGATCGAGCGTAAGGCCGCCAGATCTTCGGGCCGACCAGAACTACGGGGAGTCACCTATGGATATTGTCAAGCTTTCAAGCCTTTTGATTGCGCTGTTAATGTTCCTCGGGGGTGGCTGGCTTGTCTACCGGCGTACACCCGGATGGGGGCCGTCGACCATACAGACCTTCGGTCTTGTTCTTCTAGTCCCGACCATCATCATCCTGGCTGTGACCAACAGCCTGTCCAAAGAAATTCTGGCGACCCTGCTGGGCGGTGTCGTCGGCTTTATCTTCGGGCGCTCAAGCAGTGACAATCACTGAAGAAGGAACCCGGTAAACAATCATGCTTCCGGGATTGACCGGCCTCTATCGATTACATAACGAATACAGGATTACCCAATGACCACCAAGAACCTGCTTTTTCTACCCGGAGACGGTATCGGCGTCGAAGTTCATGCCGAGGTAAAACGTATCATCGACTGGTTCAACAAGCGCGGAACCGTGACCTTCAATATCGACGAAGGCCTCGTCGGCGGCGCCTGCTACGATGCCCACAAGGTTTCTATACTCGATGAAACGGTGGACTTGGCCAAAAAATCCGACGCGGTCATATTCGGAGCCGTTGGCGGACCCAAATGGGACGATGTCCCGTTTGATGTGCGTCCGGAAGCAGGCCTGCTGCGTCTCCGCAAAGACCTCGACCTGTTCGCTAATTTACGCCCGGCTATCGTTTATCCGGCCCTCGCGGATGCTTCCAGCCTGAAACGGGACCATGTTGAAGGCCTGGATATTCTTATCTTGAGAGAGCTTACCGGCGGCACGTATTTCGGGGAACCGAAGGAAATTGTCACGCTTGAGGACGGTCAGAAACGGGCGGTCGACACCACGGTCTACACAACAAGCGAAATCGAGCGTATCGCCGCTGTCGGTTTCGAACTGGCGCGAAAACGATCCAACAAGGTGCACTCCGCGGAAAAGAGAAATGTAATGGTCGCCGGCGTCCTCTGGAACGATACGGTTACCGCCCTTCACAAAAAATCATTTTCGGACGTGGAACTCCATCATATCCTCGCCGACAATTGCGCCATGCAGCTCATCCGCTGGCCAAAACAGTTCGACGTGATTGTCACCGACAATCTTTTCGGCGATGTCCTGTCCGACGAGGCTTCGATGCTGACCGGATCCCTGGGTATGCTGCCGTCGGCCTCTCTCGGTGCCGAAGATGAAAATGGCAAGCGAGCGGCGCTCTACGAACCCGTCCACGGCACTGCGCCGGACATCGCCGGTCAGAACAAGGCCAATCCCATTGCCATGATCGCCAGTTTCGCCATGGCGCTCCGCTATTCGTTCGATCTCGGCGAAGAGGCGCAAATGGTGGAAACCGCAATTTCCAATGTTCTCGACAAGGGACTTCGTACCGGCGACATCATGCAGGACGGCATGGAGGAAGTTTCCACAACAGCCATGGGCCAAGCGGTTATCACCGAAATGGAAGCTCTTTCCTGATCGGGATT
>JANQOC010000525.1 GCA_028279265.1 Hyphomicrobiales bacterium | reverse complement strand
TTGATATCGCCCAGGGTCTGATCATCCAGGGAGCGCTCCGGTGATATCTGCTGGAGATCAATTTCATTGCGAAACCTTTCTACCGCATTTTCCGCAAGCCGGACCTGTTCACGTAATTTGGGGATTTCATCTCCGAGCCAATTATTGGCCCGCCGGATATTTTGCTTGCGCAGGCGGTTTTGCCAATCGAGATAGGATTCGGCGACGGCGTTCGCACCCCGGGCCGCGAGGACAGGATCCGCATTGAAATGGGAAACTTGCAGGACATGAGAATTGTCGAGAACAATCGCGGTCAGGTTTTTTCGAAAATTTTTGTATGTTTTTTCCTCCACCGAAGCGGACCCGGTATTGAACGAGAGAAGTCTCGAAAAAAATCCCTGGGGTTCCGGCGCCAGCTTCGCAAACTCGCCCGCCCCTCCCTTACGAATTATTGCGAGAGCTCCGAGCAGAATTTCCCGGGATTGCAGAATCTGAACCTGGCTTCTCAGAAAATTTTCATTTAATCCGCGACTGCGATCCCGACTTCCCGATCCCAGAGGTTCGAGGAACACCGAGTCCGGCGTGCTGACCAGAATTTTGGTGGTCCCCCCGTACTGGGGTGTCAGTAAATTCGACGCCAGATAGGCAAGCCCGCCGGTAATCAAGGCGAACAACACCATGCGTGGAAATTTCCGCAGTAATACCCAGCCCAACAGGTGCAATGTCAGCTCCGGCCCCGGCGGTTCCACGGGCGCAGCCCCAAAGCGGTATGAAAATGAATCATGATACGCCATGTGACATTGATTTCTTGTGAGACTTTGTATGGTTCTTGGGACAGAGAGAAACAAGCTTACGGCCCAAATATAAATTAATCATTATTTATATATATGATGTAAAAATAATATATATGATCTTAATTCCATTATATTAGAAATATAAAATTAAATAAAATGAACATTAAAACATGTTTTATGCTTATTTTATTCTTTTTTTCACTTGTCTCCGGCTGTTCCAAGCAATCTGAAAATAAAATAGAATTCTATAATTCTACGAACGATGAAATAAGTGCGGAAGAAGGTATTTCGGAATATGACATCCGGAAGCCTTACCAACTGGATTCCGGGGACAGGATCCGCGTACTGGTTTTTGGCCAGCCCGACCTTTCTCAGGTTTATGAGGTCAGTCGTACCGGTCATATATCCATGCCCCTTATCGGCCGGGTCCGCATTCGGAACGCAACAACCACTCAGGCCGCTGCCCGCATCAGGAATAAACTTCGCAAGGACATTATCAAGTCTCCCGATGTCAGCGTAGAGATCTCGACCTACCGTCCGTTCTTTATTCTCGGAGAAGTGAACCGTGGCGGTCGGTTTGCCTATGTTAACGGCATGACCGTTGAAATGGCGGTGGCCATGGCCGGTGGCTTCGGTCCGCGGGCAAACCGGAAAAGAATTGAAATCTCCAGACGCACCGGAGACAGGGATGTCGTCAGATTTCAGGTGTCGCCAAGCTATCGTCCGCGACCCGGCGACACGATCCAGGTCATGGAGCGATATTTCTAGAGAGAACCATGAGGAGCGAATAGGTGAACCTCAGAATTCTGCATTGTTTCCGCTCGCCTGTCGGCGGGTTGTTTCGACATGTCTATGATCTCGCAAAAGCCCAGGCGGCAGCCGGCCATCGTCTCGCTATCGTCTGTGATTCCGATTCAGGCGATGATCTGACCGACAAACGGCTTATGGAATTACAAAATATTTGCGAATTCGGTGTCGGGAGATTGCCCATATATCAACATCCGCATCAATCGGACCTGAAGGCCATTCTCCAGGTCCGCAGGATTGCACGCGATGTGGGTGCCGACATCATCCATGGACATGGCGCCAAGGGCGGTTTGCTCGCACGGCTTGCCAAGCCGGTGTGGTCGCCTTCCGGTCCCCATACCCGGGTTTTCTACACGCCCCATGGCGGTGTGCTTCACTTTGAATCCTATTCGCTCAAGGGAAAACTTTTTTTGAACGTGGAGAAAAAACTCCAGAGGCTGACGGACGGATTGATTTTTGAATCTCACTATTCCTTTCGCACCTATCTTGAAAAAATAGGCCCGCCGGAATGCGCAACGCGCGTGATACATAACGGCCTGGATCCTGCAGAATTCGTGCCCTTGTCGCCGATACCCGAGGCCACGGACTTTGTATTTGTGGGGGAGATGAGACATCTGAAAGGTGTCGATCTATTGATTGAAGCTCTTTCGATGCTCAACCAGAAGCGTCCGGTGACCGCGACAATCATTGGATCCGGACCCGATACAGATACATTCAAGGCCCTGGTCCGGTCAAAGGAACTGACTTCACAAATTACGTTTCGTCCCGCCTGTCCGATCCACCAGGCACTGCGCTTCGGGCACTGTCTTGTGGTTCCGTCGCGACGGGAAGCCTTCCCCTATGTGGTTCTTGAAGCCATTGCCGCAAAACGACCGATAATCGTTGCAAAGGTTGGGGGTATTCCCGAAATTGTGGGATACGAAAGCCCGCTACTGGTTCCGCCGGAAAACGCCAACCGCCTCGCCAACAAAATGAAATCCTTTATCAGCGGCCCGCAAAAATTTTATACCCTCATGAATCATTTATTTGCCGACATTCAAGAGGATCTCAGTATCAACAACATGTCTTCATGTGTTCAAAGTTTTTACACTTCAAATATGTAGTTTCCAAAATTTTCGTATTACGAGACCTTTAATGTTAGAGGTCGAAAGTAACAGCAATACATAAAATATAATCTATATACGTTTTAGATTGAACGACAGTCAGAATTTTTTTGAGCTGGAGGCCATCGCTCAATGTCAGGTGTTCAACCTTCACGTATCCTGTTCGATATTGCGTCCTTGCCGGATGTCGAGGCATCAAAGAGAAACGACCCGGCCACGGCACGCGGGATCTGGTCTCCCTTTTACTTTATTCTGACCCTTGGGCTTATCGAATTCTGCATTATAAACTTTGCCAGTACCCTCCCCCTCATTCTGAGTGCCCCATCCTGGGCCGGAGTTTCTATCCCATTCGTCATCTTGAATTTCATAATCATTTGCATTATCAGCCAACTGATTTTTGCCTATTTGAAACTTTACAGATTTCACGCTTTGGCATCTCTGAGAGGGTGTCTGTTCCCCCTGAGTATCGCCTGGGTCCTGGTATTTGCCACGCATCAGACTTTCTTTCACAGGATCATCACCGAAACCGGCCTGACTGCGGCGGCAATCGGAATTGGCTTTTTTTCCGGATATGCCGCCCTTCTGGTCATCCGGTCCTTTACCGCCCAACTGATCCGGCACCTGAACCGTCAGGGCAGACTGGGCCGCAAAGCCCTGTTGTTTGGAGCGGACCGATCCGCCCAGGAGATCATTAACCGTGTGAACACCGAGGTTTCCTCGGACATCAAGATCTGCGGCGTTTATGATGATCGTAAACCCGATCTCGAAGACAGTACCCGCATACAATGTGCGACCAACGGCGATATAGATGAACTCGTGGAAATCTGCCGCCGGATAAATCCGGAAATTGTTATCGTCAATCTGCCTCTCGCCGCACAGGATCGCCTGCGGACCATTTGTGAGAAACTGGAAGCGCTGCCTGTCGATATTCGTCTGGCGGACAATATCGCCAATATCAGGCTACATTCTAGTGTCTATTCCTACGAAGGTGATTTGCCTCTTCTTCCCGTCAATGACCGTCCCATTGTAAAATGGGACTACATTAGCAAATGGCTGTTTGACAAAGTGGTTTCCTTCCTGCTGCTGGGGCTGCTTTTTCCCCTTATGCTGCTTATCTGTCTTGCTATCAAAATCGAATCCCGTGGTCCGGTTATGTTCAAACAAAAGCGCTATGGGTTTAACAACGAACTGATCACGGTTTTCAAATTCCGATCCATGTATGCGGATCAGTCCGATCAACTCGCATCCAAACTGGTGACAGCCAACGATCCCCGTGTCACCCGCCTTGGCCGCTATTTACGTAAATCCAGCCTTGATGAACTGCCGCAGTTGTTTAATGTCCTCGCCGGCACCCTAAGCCTGGTCGGCCCGCGCCCACATGCGCAGCAGGCTAAAGCCGATGACCGTCTCTACCAGGATGTGGTTGGAAGTTACTACGCACGCCATCGCGTCAAACCGGGTATAACAGGCTGGGCCCAGATCAACGGATTTCGCGGCGAAACGGATACTGAGGAAAAAATTCAATCCCGCGTTGAACATGATCTCTACTATATCGAGAACTGGTCGTTGTGGTTTGATTTGTGGATTCTATTAAGAACCCCGTTCGCCTTGTTATCGACCAAAAATGCTTACTAGTGCTCTTGAATTGCCAATTCGTTCGCCGGCTGGATTTGTCTAAACCGGTTCACCTGCCCGGGAATCCTGATCCGTATGTTTAGTCGGTCCGTATAGCTCGTAGCTCCCCTTCATCCATACAATAGACTTCGATCTCAACAGCATGTGAAGCCGCCGGGGTCAAAACTCCCCTATTGCACTTGTCATAGCGCCCGGACTGGTCTTATAGATTGGGTAACAAGGTTTTTTCCCGTGTGAAATTAGAAAGAGAAAAGGCGACGCAATATGGCACAGCTGGTTGATGGAATTTGGACGGATATACCCAGGGATACAAAATCCACCGGGGGCGCTTACAAGCGTAAAGAGTCTGTCTATCGCAACTGGATTACAGCCGACGGTTCTCCGGGACCTGAAGGTGAAGGAGA
>JANQOC010000506.1 GCA_028279265.1 Hyphomicrobiales bacterium | reverse complement strand
CCCGGTACATTGTGGGGGCCATCAGCAAAATACCAGCCCCGGCCTTCAGGATCTTGTTCTGTTGGGTATATCGCGATTATATCTTCCAACTTTTTGAAGGCCCGCATCAGCGATGTTCGGTGCGCCCAGGGACAGGCCATGGACCAGTAGAGGACATAGCGGTCTTTTTCAGGTTTGAATTGTGTCGATCCATCGAGGCGAATCCAGTGGCGGAACTGGGAGGGTTGCTTTACATAATGTCCATCTTTGTGTTCGGTCAGAGTTTCGCTGTCCGTCCACTTTCCATCCAGCAAATGTCCCATAGGTTCTCAACGCTCCGAGATTGAAATTCGTCAGCTTACCGGCGTGTTGTGCTTTCTTATCTTGTTGAGCTTTCTTATCTTATAGTTGTGGCGCTATCCTCCAGAACGGGCCGCAGGGTTTTCCGCCTTGAACTTCATGGAGTGCCAGCCGAGATGAGCAAGTGTACATGCCGTCATTGGCAAGTCTATCAGGGGATCAGTATGGAGTATAGCGATCGCCGGGACGATTCTTGTACTAATTTCCCGGGTTATGCTAAGCCGGGATTGAGAGGTTTCTAAGCAGTCATTCACGCCGACTTTTGAAGCGATGTCTCATTCAAGATGTGAATTCATAAGGGTTGAAGGTCTCGCCGAACTGTAAGGACAACTCGAACCAGGAGAACAAAGTGCCACGCAATGTTGCCGAACTTGCCGTTGAATTTTTGATCCAGAATGGCATCGATAATCTTTATTGCCTTCCCGGCGTACAGAATGATCCATTTTTCGATGCCCTTTATGATCGCCGCGAGGTCCTTCGGCCGATACAGGCGCGTCACGAACAGGGAGCCGCTTATATGGCTTTGGGCGCTGCTCTCGCCACGGGCCAGCCGCAGGCCTTCTGTCTTGTTCCGGGGCCGGGATTTCTCAATGGCTGTGCGGCTTTGTGTACAGCCTATGCGCTGAACGCACCGGTTTTTGCACTCATCGGCCAGATTCCTTCGGGTGCGATCGGGAAACAGTTCGGATTGCTGCACGAAATCGAAGGCCAATTGGAAACCCTGCAATCCCTGACCAAGCATGCGGAGCGTATTATTGATGCCGAGCAGGCGGTACGGCAAATGACGACGGTGTGGTCGGCTATGATCTCCGGGCGTCCCCGTCCTGCAGGACTGGAAATACCCGTGGATGTCTGGAAACAGAAACTCGATGTCGATAGCCAAGACCTGGTCGTGGGACGAGACGCGGGTAAATCACCTGATCCGGATCAGTTGGCAGAAGCGGCAACGCTTATCGGTCAGTCGAAGTGCCCGCTCATCGTCGTCGGCAGTGGTGCTCAGAATGCGAGTTCCGTGGTGCGGGAATTCGCTGCCGAAATTACAGGAGGGGTGATCGCCTTTCGGACGGGTCATGGTGTTGTCCGCTCAGATGATCCCTTGTCACTTTCGCTACCCGCAGGGCATGCACTCTGGTCGGATTGTGATCTCGTTATCGGCCTGGGGACACGTCTGGCCATTCAGAAGAAGGATTGGGGACTCGACGGGAATTTGAAGGTCATCCACATCGATGTTGACCGCAGCAGCCTTGATTTGATTTCCCCGGCGGATGTTCCCATTGAAGCCGATCTGAAAGACGCCCTGCCGAAACTGCTGGCCGCCGTCAAGGGCAAGCAGCCTCGACGCACTGAATGGCAGGAAAAAATAGCGGCGACCCGCAGCCGTTTCCGGGTAGAATTTGAAAACGAACTTGGACCCCAGCTCGGTTGGCTCGCGGCCATCCGCGAGGCATTGCCGGAAGAGGGACTTTTTGTCGATGAGCTGACCCAGATCGGTTACGTGTCGCGCTTTACCTTCCCTGTGAATTATCCTCGGACATTTCTGTCGACGGGATATCAGGGGACATTGGGCTGGGGAATTGCTACCGCCATTGGTGCGGCGCATGCCCGCCGCGATGTGCCTGTCGTTTCGATCTCCGGAGACGGTGGGGCGCTTTTTACAATTGCCGAACTTGCAACCGCAGTCCTGCATGAAATTCCTGTGAACATTATTGTGATGAAGGACAATGCCTTCGGTAATGTCAGGGGAATCCAGCGCGATCAGTATGGCGCCCGTTATATTGCCTCCAATCTGGAAAATCCGGATTTCGTTAAACTTGCCGAGAGTTTCGGCGTCACCAGCGCACGCGCAAACAACCCGGACGAACTGCGATCGGAGCTCGATAAAGCGTTTCTCAACCCGGGTCCTAATCTGATTGAAGTTCCGGTCGGAGAATTTCCCTCGCCCTGGAAATATGTGCTCCTGCCCAAGGTGCGGGGAAGTTAAGACATTAGGTTGAACTGTCTGCGAGCTCGCCGATCTCGTTCGCGGCTTCGCCCAGAGCTGCGACTATTTCCTTCCGATTGGCCCGCGCACCCTTAAAAAATGTGATGCCGATGGTCGCCATGACGCGTTTTGAAGTCATGATCGGTTTTGCCAGCGTTGTCGTTTCTGGATCCAGGTCATGGGATCGTTCCGCATAGCCTAATCTGCGAATGCGGTCCAGAACGGGTGTCAGTCGCTTCTCCGACTGTTCCTTTTTGATCAATGAAGAACCAAGTTGTTTGAGCAGTTCCTTGCGCTCGCCCGCCGGGCAGAAAGCAAGATAGGCGCGCCCGTGGGCCCGCGTGAGAATATCAAGCCGCTTTTGCAGCGTTGAATGGGTGTGGGCAAGGGGGCTTTGCGGAATCGTACTGAGACGAACAACCATGGAATCGCCTTCACGTGTCGCCAGGGCGGCGGGCCATAGAAGACGGTCTGTCAGCGCGTTCAGAATGGGGCGCGCATGATCGATGAAGAGGGGCGTACCGTGATAACCGGAGGAAAGTTCCAACACTCTTTCGGTCAGGACATAGCCGGTTCGCCGACTTTGTTTGTGCACATAACCGAGTTCCGAGAGTGTTTCAAGGAGACGAACCAAAGTCGAGGCAGAAAGATTTGTGTCCCCCATCAGATCTTCAATTCGGGTAATCGGGCGCCGGTTCAGCGATTTCAGGACAAGGAGGGTGCGTTCGGCAGATCTGACTTTACGATAGGAGTTCATGATCCCTCGGAGTTAGGCGTGTCAAATTTGTTTCTTTTGCAAGATTTCAGGTGGACTATATAATTTCAACAGGTGAAATTACTACACTATCTTGTGCTTGTCCAAAAATGATCCTTTAATATTGCTTCACACGCTTTGAACACGGGAGACACAGATGAGTGTCCTTATACCCAACCCAGACGTTCCTTTTAATATTACCCGTCTGAGCCATGTGGTGCTGTCGAGCAAAGACCTCGAAAAAACACGCTATTTTTACGAAACCGGTCTCGGTCTGGAAGTCACAGGACAGGATTCGGAAAGGCTTTTTCTGCGGGCCATTGACGAAACTTCTCACCATTCGCTTGTCTTCGAGAAGACCGAAGA
>JANQOC010000493.1 GCA_028279265.1 Hyphomicrobiales bacterium | reverse complement strand
CGGGAATTCGCCAAAATGCATGGCGCCCTGGGGCGGCAAGGTGCCGCTCTTCGGAACCAATCCCATTGCCTTTGCATCGCCGCGAAAGGGCGACGCCCCGTTTATCCTCGATCTGGCGCTCACCCGGGTCAACCGCGCCGGGATTGTCCGGGCGGCCAAGGAAGGCCAGCCCATTCCCGAAGGCTGGGCTCTCGACAAGGACGGCAATCCGACAACCGATGCGGATGCCGCGCTTGCGGGCACCATGATTCCCATCGGCGGCGCCAAGGGCGCCGGGTTGGCGATCATGGTTGAAATTCTGGCCGCCGCCCTGACCAGCGCGCACTTTGGATTTGAGGCCACCTCGTTTTTCGAAAGCGATGGTCCCTCATCGAATGTCGGACAATATATGATCGCTATCGATCCCGGCGCCATCGGCGGTCCCGACAGTTATTTCGAACGCATAGAGACCCTGTTGGGGATGATCGAAAGTGAACCGGGTGTGCGTTTACCGGGAAGCCGCCGGTTTCAGAACAGGGCCAGGGCGGAAAAAGAAGGGATCGCCATATCCGCGGCGCTGGTGGCTGAAATCGAAGGAATCCTGACCCCCTAAAAACCAATAAATTCAATAATTTTCCTGGAATATGTGTTCCCGCGACATTCGGTGTTGCAAAATCCCGAAAGGAACGCCATTTTGAGCGAAGTGGCTGACTTACGGTCCCTGAATTCAGGGCCCTGGGTTTCCGGGGTTCACCTGTTTTGACGGCGTCGACCTGCTTCTGCGGTCGATGTATTTTGGGACTAAATGGGTCGCATTCTCGTATCTGGAGCTAAATAATGGATTTGTCCCGCTTGAGTCCGGCAGCGAATGGCGCGCCACAGCAGGGAGACCTCATCAAAGAGACGTCCACCAAGGATTTTGTTGCCGACGTCATCGAAGTTTCCAAGGAAACGACGGTCCTCGTCGATTTCTGGGCACCGTGGTGCGGCCCCTGCAAACAACTCACGCCCCTGCTGGAGAACGCCGTCAAGCAGTCCGGCGGCGCCGTGCGCCTGGTCAAGATGAACATTGACGATCACCCGTCCATTGTACAGCAAATGGGTGTGCAATCGATTCCTGCGGTATTCGCTTTCAAGGATGGCCGCCCCATCGACGGCTTTATGGGCGCACTTCCCGAAAGCCAGATCAAGGAGTTCATTCAGAAAGTCGCCGGCGACGGCGCACCGAACATGGAAGCCGAAATCGAAGCCGCGCAAGCCGCCCTGGATAATAAGGACTATCAAACGGCTATTGAAATATTCAGTGCCATTTACCAGGCGGACAACACCAACGTGGCCGCTTTTGCCGGCATGGTGAAAGCCTATATTGAGCTCGGTGAAACAGACCAGGCGGAAAAAATCCTGCAACTTCTGCCACCGGATCTGCAGAAAAAACCCGAGATCGAAGCCGTTAAGACCGCCCTGGAAATCGCACTGCAGGGGAATCAGGCAGGAAATTTGTCGGAACTGCTGCAGGCCGTCGAGGCGCAGCCGGACAATATGCAGGCCCAACTGGACCTGGCGATCGGCTACAACGCGAACCAGCAATCCGAAGAAGCGCTGGATTTGCTTTTGAACATGATCGCAAAAAACAGGGAATGGAACGACCAGGCCGCGCGCAAACAGCTGGTCAAGTTTTTCGATGCCTGGGGACAGACGGACCCCCGGACCCTGGACGGCCGCCGCCGTCTTTCATCGATACTGTTTTCCTGAAGAAAGTCATAGCACACAGACGCGAAATCCATGGAACGCTATCGAAAACTGTCAGATCTACCGGAATCGATTCCCGTTTTTCCTCTCGACGGCGTTATCCTGCTGCCGCGTTCGGGATTGCCCCTCAACATTTTCGAACCCCGTTACCTGTCGATGCTGGACGAAGTCCTCGCCTCTGACCGCATCATTGGCCTCATTCAACCCAAAAACAGTGAATCCATCGGAGACTCCCCCAAGGGTGACGTCGTAGAACTGCGGACAATCGGTTGTGCCGGTCGCCTGACCGCCTTTCAGGAGACGGATGACGGCCGACTGCTCATTACACTGACCGGTATTTGCCGTTTTCGCCTGGCCGAAGAAATCGAAGATTCCAATCCCTTCCGCACGTTTCGCGTGGACTACGCTCCGTTTGAGGAAGATCTGAACCCGGGGCTGGGGGAACAGGAAGTCGACAGGGAGCATTTGCTGAGCGTGCTGAAGAACTACCTGGAAATCAACGAGCTCAATGCGGACTGGCAGAGTATCAACCGGTCATCCAACGAGTTCCTGGTCAATACGCTGTCGATGATTTCACCTTACGGTCCGGCAGAGAAGCAGGCGCTTCTTGAAGCCAAGAACCTGGCGGAACGGTCGGAAGTCCTGGTTGCCCTTGCGGAAATGGAACTTGCCTCCCGTGACGACGGTTCGGAACCGACCATTCAGTGAACCGATGCCAGAACAGCGAGCCCATGACAGCTTTCCAGTTTTAAAAGCCAGAACCCAACGATCCGCGATAACGAACTCAAAGCCATGACCAGTGAAAACGATAAAACCAAAGCCGCCGACGCCGTAGATCCGAAACTGCTGGAGATCCTGGTCTGCCCGGTGACGAAATCAACGTTGCACTATGACCGCGAAAGCCAGGAACTAATCAGCAAGGCGGCGGGGCTGGCCTATCCCATTCGCGACGGCATTCCGATCATGCTTCCGGACGAAGCGCGGAAACTCGACAATTAAATTGCGCCGGATAGTGCCTCCTGCAACCGGAACTCGAATGTCAGGTGCAAACTTGAACGATATGACTTGATTTCTTGTGATATTGCTGTGTGCATATATACAAGAATTTGAAAGTCATTACTTGTATATATTCCAATATTATTGAAGTAATTGCGAAATTAATGAGCACCTAAACTTAGCTGTTTCATAGTAATTCTTTCTCAGCTAGGATCATCTGCCGCAGGTCGTC
>JANQOC010000480.1 GCA_028279265.1 Hyphomicrobiales bacterium | reverse complement strand
GCGATCGTGGCGCATTTACGACGGCTCAAAATCTCGTCGACAGCGGTTAGGCTTTTTTTGGTAACCGACGAAACCTCACCCCATGATGAGAAGTTTGTGAACCTGGTCCGGCAAATCTCCCGGCAAAACGGTCGTACACTTTTTGTCGACGGAACAGGACGCAATGCAGGTTTTCCCCGCCTTCTCGGGTTAAGGGCGGATCCCGGTCTGGCCGAACTCGTTAGAGAAGACGCGGTCTTGGAAGATGTCGTTCAGGCCGAGACTTTCACGGAACTCCACTTCATCGCTTCCGGACGGGTTGGAGATGAAGCGTTTGATTCCCGATCCGAAGATAATTTCCGCCAGGCGTTGGCAGCCCTGTGCGAGGTCTATGAATTCGTCGTGGTGGCCGTTGATAGGGACAGTCTCAATCATATGCTGACCTTGATGGACGGAGCCCTTGATGGATTCGTGGTGCTAGGAGCGGCTGCCAGGGAGAAGATGTTGCAACAGGCACCGGGAATTGACGACGAGGACATAAGAATATTCCAGCTGGATATTGCACAAAATCCCATTGAACGCCTGAAGCTTGGCAAGTCGCGATCGAAAAATACTGACCGGCAGCATTCATAAGAGGAGGGCATATGGGGGAACATCGTCGGAAATTTCTGGCTGCGGGGCTGGCGACATTGCACAGAACGGGGCTGGATCGCCTTATCGGTCGCTGGATCGACACGGCGGGTTATATATTCATGCTTCACCGGGTCCAGCCCGAATGTCCTGACAGACCGGCAAATCAATGGGGGTTTTCGCCAAATCGTTTTCTGTCCATTACGCCGGACTTTCTTGAACAGGTCATCGTGACCCTCAAAAACCAGGATATCGACTGCATTTCCCTGGATGATGCTTGTGAGCGACTGAAGAAGAAGGATTTTCGCAGGCGCTTTGCCTGTTTTACCCTGGACGACGGTTATCGTGACAATCGCGACTGGGCCTATCCCGTCTTCGCGCGACACAACGTGCCGTTTACGATTTATGTCTGTTCGTCCTTCGCGGGCCAGCGGGGGCAGGTCTGGTGGATGGCCCTCGAACATATGATCCTCGGCAGGTCGCAGCTGGAATTCAGTTGGCGGGGGGAGACCCGGTTATTGGATTGCCGGACACCACAACAGAAACAGCTTGTATTTGAGCAACTGTTTAACTGGCTGCGGAATATGGCGCCGCAGGAACAAAGATCGTGCTTGGCCGCAATCGCCGATCAATTGTCATTTGACCTCCCGGAACACTGCGCCCGTCTCATGCTCGACTGGCAAAGCCTGGGTGAACTCGCCAATGATCCCCTCGTAACTCTGGGTGGGCATACGAAATCTCATTTCGCCTTGGCGCGGCTTCCGGAAGCGCAGGCGAGACAGGAGATTGCGCAGGGACTGGCGGAAATGCACATGCATCTTGGCCAACGCCCGCAGCACTTTTGTTTTCCCTATGGCGATAGGAGGAGCGCCGGTTCCAGGGATTTCGAGCTCGTTCGAACGCTGGGCTTGACAAGTGCGGTGACCACGCGCAAGGGCGCCATTCCGGCGCGGGAGGATTTGAATTTTTACGCTCTTCCCAGGATTTCCCTGAACGGTGAATTCCAATCCATCACTTATTTGGAGACCCTGCTTACGGGCACGCCTTTCGCTTTGCTGAACATCATAAAAAGCAAGGAACATATAAATGGCAGGAAAATCTGAGCCGGAGTTTGAAATATTAGGACGGGCTCAGGATTTCTGCATCCATCTGATAAGTCCTCCGGCGGGTATCACCCACAGAATACCGGCAATAAAATAGTAAAAGACTCCGATAAGGCCGCCGAACCCGTTGACATAAGTCGCCCCAATCCAGGACGCCACGATCACATAGGCGAACAGGAAGACCAACAGGATGAAAAGTCCGACGAGTTTGCGTTGGCGGATGTCCATGAGTTCCTTTGTCTCGATCAAAGTTCAATAATAGTCCCACCAGATATCTAGCATACATCCCACCCCTGTCATCGCGACCACATGACGCGACCGGGAGTGAAGATAGGCGGGGGCCCGGACTGTAAGTCGTTTCAAAAAGAGCTTATAATGGAAAAAGTATCGACCCGCTTGGCGCTCGTCATGGGCTGCGATCGCTTATATACAGAAACTCATGCATCAAACGTCCCACATAACCGGGTTACAGCAGGCAGAAATGCCCGAGCCCTGGGCCACTCAATTGCAGGTCTGGCTCTATAGTG
>JANQOC010000403.1 GCA_028279265.1 Hyphomicrobiales bacterium | reverse complement strand
GTCCGTACATCAGACCCTGGAGATAGTGTGGTTGAAGTTCAGGCATGTCATCTGGAACCGCCACGACGATATCATGTGTGTAGTAGCGATCAAACCTGTTGACAGTGATGGCTATGCGTTCCGCCCCGGATGCGGACCGATAGTTATGTGTGCGGCTGATTTCGCCGAGATCGGTCCTTACTGTATAGGCCCCCTCGGCAGACGCCTGTTCAATCTGCTCATCGGTTGTACCGTCAACGATGACGCTGCCAATTCCCGCCGCATCCACTTTTTTGTAGGATTTTACAATCGTGCTTTTTGAATTGTCGGATGAACCTTGAGACGAGTTTGAATTCTGTAATCCGAGTTCTGAAGCGACGATTATGAGGGGATTAAAAATCATGGAACGGTTTTGTTCAAAAGGACTAGACACTTCTACAGAACCCAATTGTTTAGCCGTAAGTGGTGGAGGAGTTGAAAACTCCCCCACCAACTTTAGCACTGATAGATCACGCTGACGGATAACCGAATATTTCAGCGTGGTGGAATTCACCGGGACGGTAACCCGCAACGGCTTCGGCCATATGTTCCATTTTTGTAAATACGGATGGCCCGTCTTTGGTCACCAGAACGTTTTCCTCTAATCTGCAAGTCTGAGGAAGTCCGGGATGTCCGGCAAATGTTTCAATGGCGAAGTACATGTTCTCCTTGATTTCTGCCGGGTACTTAAGGGAGTAGGCGCGGCTCATCCACATGCCCTCGTAAAGAGTGATACCGATTGAGTGAGCGAACTGCTGCAGCGTCACGGTACCATATTTATCGTCATCATATTCCGGGAATTTAGAGACGACATCGGCGGATGTCTTTCCGGGGCGTAGATTTTCCAGTCCCGCATACATGGAATCGTAAGTTTCGCGGTACAGGTCGATCTCGGCCTGGTTCATCTTGGCAGCGCACTTATAGGTCCGGACAAAGTCGATGAAGTAGCCTCCGGGACCGACAGCATTAATGTCGACAATCAGGAGGTCGCCTTGTTGAATTATTTTATCAGTGGCCCATCGCCGATAGGGACTCGTATTACCACCCGAGGCGACGATGATGTCATAAATGATTTCACAACCACGGGAGAGCATGAAATCATGGACCTTGGCTTCGATCTGACGCTCGGTAATGCCCGGCTTTAACCAATCATGTTTAACGTGCCACATGGCAGCGTCTCCGATGGCGGCAGACATTTTCAGTTGCTCGATCTCATCGATGGTCTTGACGACGCGGGCCCGTGACATGGCCGGCCAGCCATTAACGATTTTCAAGCCTGCTTTTTCCATGGCATGCAAAGCCGGCATATCAAGATTGTCGACACCGATTTTTTCTTTCTCGACGCCATTCTCTTTGAGAACTTCCATCACGGAAGCGGTCATTTTGTCGGCCATTTCGCCAATAGCGCCTTCCGCCCACTGCCAAGTCATGGCCGGTCGAATTCGATCCTGCATCCAGGGCAGATCCAGCATAGCGTTGCGCATGTCGGAGCCCGCCGTTTCGAACAGAACGGGTTCGCCACCGCGCGGCAGAACCGCATAACGGATGTTGATGTTGTATTTCCAGTTCCCCTGATACGATCCGGTAATGTATCTGATGTTCGCACCTGCAAAAAGGACCAGCGCACCAAGGTCGTCTGCCTCCATTTCCGCGCGCGCCCGCTCGAGACGTTGCTGACGGAGCCTTTCGTGATCGACCCTGTATTGCCAATCTGCTCCATTAATACTGTACATGCGGCGAGGATTGGTTTGATGCTCCTCTTGGATAAACGACGTATCAAGGTCGTAGCCATTATAAGGATTTTCTGATGTCATTGGTGTCTCCTATTGAGATGTTGGAATGGCAAAATTTTTTGATTATCGAGTACTGCAATTGCTCGGGTTCGAGGGATGGGAGCTTAGGTCGACCTCAGACGCTAATTGTCGTTTCCGTTACAGGAAAGGGGTCGTTCCTTTGCAACCAGGCGGGATTTCCAACCGTCACTGTACCTTTGTGAGTTATGATACAATCATCTAAAAATTCTCGCAATCTAACTTCATCGTCGCGATCATCTTGGACGTCAATTTTCTGACAGCTATCTCCATTTACGAGATCGTACTTGGCTGGCGCTTCAGAGCTCAAATCGGTCTGAAAGTCTGTTTGCTCATCAGCAAACAAGCTCGACGGCTTTTGCGAAGTGAAACTAAAATCCGAGTGCTGATTTTTAAAGATAGGATTGTCTCTCCGAGACGGTCGCATTGCGATACAAAAACCAGCCCCGACATTCAGACCTTCCGGCCTTGGTGATTGGACCAAGCAAGAGAATTTCAAGGGATCAAAAGGTAATTGCGCTTCGAATGTGAACTTTTCTGTTACGGACGTTGGTTTTAGATCTGAGTGCGAACTGTTACTCCTAACTGGCATTAAAACTACCTTTTTTCATTAGGTTATAGTGTAAATCCTATTAACACCTAATTTTCATTTCGGGAAGCCCAAATTCAACTGGGACTGAATTCTTTTTTGTTGTTCGCTTATGGCAAAAATGGACCCATAGTGGCCCCATTAAGAGTGTCCTCTTCGGGGGGTAACGCGGGCGCGAAAGCGATCTTCGCTGATATCGGCCTATCACCCAACTCGGTCTATTGATCGAAAAATTTTGGATTTTTTTCAGATTAACCCGCTGCTTTCGGGCCGCAGCAGGTCCATACCTATCGCGGACAGGTCGACAAAGGCGCCACTCGACTGGATTATTCAGAATTTGGATCAACCGTAGTCTTGGTGTGCGAGATGAAATTTATGTCAACTCGACCTAGCATACCAAAATCGAAAAGCGCTTGATCACCGGGGATAACCTCATCCAGTCCCGTACAAGTCCCCGTTGCCACAATTTCACCGGCCTTGAGTCCGCGCCCCCGCCGTGATTGCTGGTTGGCTAACCAAACCAGCACGTTTATCGGATCTCCAAGGGCACGCGC
>JANQOC010000402.1 GCA_028279265.1 Hyphomicrobiales bacterium | reverse complement strand
GAAGATCTCGCAAATTTTGTATCCGATAAGCTTGCATCCCAGGGTTGAATTTTCAGGTGGATTTGTCTGGCCTCGTATGCCGCAGGATATGAACATGGTTGGGATCGTAGAGTGCCGAGTCTCTGAAGTCCTGTTGTGCTGATAAGGCGGGCCCGACCAGTATGAGGGCTGTGCGCGTGATTTTCGCGGCGCGGACTTTTTCACGAATACTGGAAAGTGTGCCAAACAGAAACTGTTCATCCGGCCAGGATACACGATAGGCGACAACCACCGGACAATCTTCGCCATAGATCGGTATTAAATCTCTCTGAATTTTTTCAAGATTGCGAATCGACAGATGAATGGCAAGAGTTGTCTGGCTTCGGGCGAGCGAAGTCAGCGATTCCCCTTCCGGCATGGCTGAGGACTTCATGGATGTTCGGGTCAGGATAACACTTTGTGCAATTTCCGGTATCGTAAGTTCCTGTTTAAGGGCCGCCGCTGCCGCGGCGAAAGCCGGAACTCCGGGAACAACGTCATAGGGGATGTTTTCCCGTTTCAGGCGGCGCATCTGTTCGGCGATGGCTCCATAGAGAGACGGATCGCCCGAGTGCAGTCGTGCGACATCTTTTCCCTGAACATGGGCCCGGCGCATGAGGTCGATTATTTCATCCAGATTGAGGGGTGCGCTATCGACAATGTCCGCGTCTTCCGGCGCATTTTCGAGGATCTCCGGAGGGACCAACGATCCCGCATAGACGCAGACGGAACAGGACCGTACCAGGTTGAGGCCGCGAACCGTGATCAGATCAGGTGCGCCCGGTCCTGCGCCAATGAAGTGAACGGTCATGCTGTTGCAATCCTATCAATCTGATAATCCCGGGGAGTATAGATCCAGTCGCGCTTGTCTCCCGATTTCATCCGGCGCGTCGTTGATGAGCCAACCAGGACAAGCGATAGCATGTCGACCCTCGTGGCATCGAAACCGGAAAGATCCTGGAGAACAAAGGACTCATCTTGGCGGCCAATATTCGAGGCAATCAGGACCGGTGTCGTCGATGGGCGATAGTCGGACAGAATCGAGAGGGCTTCCTCGATTTGTTTCTGCCGTTTTTTTGATCGGGGGTTATAGAATGCAATGACGAAGTCGCCCATGGCGGCGGCTCGAATACGTTTCTCAATCACCTCCCAGGGAGTTAACAGGTCCGAAAGGGATATGGCACAGAAATCATGGCCAATTGGGGCGCCAATACGGGCGGCAGCGGCCTGGAATGCTGAAATACCGGGAACAACGTTGATTTCCGCGCGCTTTGCTTCGGGTGAAAGCATCTCGTCCTGGCTAGAGTCCAGAATTTCAAATACGAGGCTGGCCATGGCGTAAATGCCGGCGTCTCCGGAGCAGACCAGGGCGACATTCCTGCCCTGGCCCGCTTGTTCCAGTGCATAAATGACGCGTTCCTTCTCCTGACCCAGTTCATACGCCTTGAGGGATTTCGAGTGTACGAGGTCCCTTATCAAATCCAGGTACAGGTGATAGCCGACCACAATGTCGGCTTCTCTGAGACCGTGTTTCATCTCCATGGTTCTTGAAGTCCGGTCCCCGGGGCCGACACCAATGACCATGAGTTTTCCTCGACTTTTTCCGATCTCCGGTGACTTGAGGGGTCTCTCGGAAAGACCGATGGCGCATGTCGCATTGGTGGATTTCGTCTTTGCGACGATCAGTTCTCCGGTCGCACCGACGGCAGCCAACGCGGCCCCTTCCGCGACACCTGGGCATCCAACCTCCGCCATGACGACATCGGAAGGGTTCACCAGACGAGAGGCCTGTTGGTTCAGCGTATCTGCTGAGAAGAAGCGCGGTTTGAGACCGTAGATCCGGGCCAGTTCATGGACCGCCAATTCATCGGTCTTCACATCCACGGAAACGATTGCGCCGACCGCATGAGGAGAAAGGTTGTTCTCTTTCAACGTATCGGCAACGAGGGTCATCAGTTCGTCCGGCGAGCACCCGCGAACGGTGCCGACTCCAATTGCCAGGGATCGTGGATGATAGACGATCTGCTCCTCGGCGGGGACAAGGTCTTCTGTATTTACCAGGATATCTGCTTCGTTGGGATCG
>JANQOC010000351.1 GCA_028279265.1 Hyphomicrobiales bacterium | reverse complement strand
TTCAAGCAGTGTATCGAGCAGCGTTTCCACAAGACGGTTGGACTGACGGATATCTTCAGGCTTCAACCCGAAAATGGGTAAAGTCTCATAACCTTTTGCGATGCCCGTATCCAGCGCTTCCTGCCCCGACCGGATCATGAGTTCGCGCATACCCGGAAGGCTTGCGGCCTCCGGAATCGGCAGCCCCAACAGGGCCGTTGAAACCAGAGTTGTGGCATTGCTCACAAGCTTCATCCATTTGGTCGCCATGATATTGTCGACAATTTCAACCGAACCCGAATGTTCCAGAAGATCCGCAATTTCATGCTCCCGCCCCCGGGTTGCGGAATGAATGCTCCCCACGGCAAACCAGGACCGATGCGGAGGCGAGTGTCGTTGAACGATACCGGGGTCGAACATCATCGAGGAAATCTCGATGACGCAGCCAATCGTTCTTTCAGGACCGACGACGCTGGCAATGAGGTCTGTGGTCATGCCATTCTGGACACCTGCGAGTAATCCATCCGGTTTCAGATAAGGGGCAATCAGGTGACAGGACCAGACAGTATCGTAGGCTTTCATCAGAAGCAGAACGATATCGAAGGGTTCCGTAAAAGTGCAGATATCACAGATGTTATAGGCCCGGACCGGTTGCTCAAGAACAGAATCAGGCATTTCAATTCGGGCACCGTTTTGCCGCAGAGCCTCAACATGTTCCGGCCATTGATCGATGAGGACGACATCATGTCCGGCCTTTGTCAAATCAGCCCCTATGGAAGCGCCATTTGCGCCACTGCCGAGAACAGCTATCTTTTTACCCATAACGCTTTCCTAATTACGACGTTGAGAAAGTGGCAAGCTTCATGCCGGCATTTTGCTGTCGTTCTCAGAGATTTCAACCACTTTGGCAATATGCATATCCGGCCGGACGACAACACAACCATTGGCCGG
Organism: Hyphomicrobiales bacterium; assembly: GCA_028279265.1. Classification (GTDB taxonomy): domain Bacteria; phylum Pseudomonadota; class Alphaproteobacteria; order Rhizobiales; family CAYWUX01; genus JANQOC01. The sequence continues at coordinate 1,329 of JANQOC010000351.1, read as the reverse complement.
CAGGCCGGCAGCCATCGCGGCTTTGGCCGCTTTCCCGTTTACTGAAATTTGTTCGGAGGGACCGGCCCAGTCGGAAAGTTCATAAGTTGGGACTTCACCGAATTTCAGAACAACATAACCGACATTTGCAAACCATTCATAACTATTCCCACCTTCCCATTCAAACCATGGAAAGCGGTCTCCGGAACATAGGGAACCGCAGCGGGACTTATCACTCAGGGAACTTTTACGATAATTGATGCGAGTCTGGGAAATCGTCTTGAACATCAGGCGACGCAAGCCATTGAATTTCAGGCCGGTACTCAACACGATCGGCAGGACCCGCGTTCGAACAAATTGAGGAAACCACCGCTTCGACACCATTATCGAAAAAGCACGGTCCGTTGTGTGCACGAGCTGGACGGCGAAGGGACGACGCTCCTCGTTGTAGCTGTCAAGAACCTTTGGTTCGCACCAGCCATTGACGACACCGGCAAGCTTCCAACCCAGGTTAACCGCATCCCCCAACCCGGTATTCATGCCCTGGCCACCGGCCGGACTGTGGATATGGGCCGCATCGCCAACCAGAAAAGTATTTCCGGAACGGAAACTATCAACAATCCGATGGTGGACCCGATATCCGGAATACCAGGAATGCCGGGTAATTTTGACCGGTATACCGATATTGTCCTCGATATGTTTTCTGATCTCGTCAAATGCAAAGTCATCCGGATTAGAGACCGAAGCGGGAAGTACACCGATAGCCCGGTATTGTTGCGGTCCCGACATCGGAAAAAATGCCAGGAACTCGCTTCTGTTCATCGCCAGGAGCAATCCCTGTTTTTCCAGATCCAGTTCCATATTGATGTCAGCGACAAAAAACAGCAGCTCATTGGTTCCACCCCGGAACGGCATTTCGAGAAAATGCCTGACCAGGCTGCTCGCTCCGCCACAACCGATCAGATACCGGCACTCAAATTCCTCCTTCGCACCGTCGCTCCGGGATAAAGTGCCGACATAACCGTCGGGGGTCTTATTGACCTCAACGACTTTGGAGTCCCATTTTATTTCGCCTCCTCTGGCCGTGATGTAGTCCAGGATCAGGGCCTCGTTTCGTGACTGCTCGAGAATGAAGATATAGGGATAGGGGCTCAGACCCGTTCCGATTTCCCCGAGGGGGATTTTCGCGCGAATATGGCCATTGATTATCAGTCTCACAGTCTGGGCGACAAAACCCTGCCCGATAGCGTTGTCGGCAATACCCAGTTGCCGGTATTCTTCCAGCGTTCGCGCTTGAACGGCCAGGGCTTTACTCAGATCGGTTATTCCGTCCTTCTGATCAACAATGAC
>JANQOC010000313.1 GCA_028279265.1 Hyphomicrobiales bacterium | reverse complement strand
TGTCGCCAATAGAGACTGCATTCTTTTCCTGCGGCGGAGGTCGGGCAGCTTTGAACCGTCGGTCAATTGGATTTTTGCACCCGGGATCGACGAATTATATGCAGACCTCAAGACCGCAGGCGCATTGATCACTGATGATATCGAGGACAAGCCCTGGGGCCTTCGACAATTCACGATCGAAGATCTTGATGGCAACCGGTTTCACTTTCATCATGATTTATAAGAAGTCTCTGAGGCAGTCTTCCGGCCCTTGTCCGGGGCTGCCTGCTTGACAGGTTTCGCCTCAAGTGCGGGCCCGGCGTTCGAGGGCCGGACTGCGGGGTACCGGTGTCTGGTGTTTGACTTTTTCCAGTAGTTCCTCGCGTTTAACTTTGAAATGCGGATCATCCCACAAATTGTGCCACTGATGCGGATCGTCGTTTAGGTCATAGAGTTCGCCTTCCGATCCTGAATAATAGTTCGTTTTCTCATAGGCGGTTATCAGGAATCCAGAGCGATCAAATATGGATTTGAGCCTGATTTCCAAACCGTTTTTCTCCGAATCCCACTGGCAGAAGACGCTGTCTCGATCCGGGTTCGTTGTGTATTGCAGCGGCGTTCCCTCAACCCATGGCGGCTGTTCCAGTCCGGCAATTTCCGCAAATGTTGGGGCCAGATCCACCTGTCCAACCGGGTCGTCAATCGTTATACCGCCATTGGAAATTCCGGACATAGGGGCGGGCCTCCAGATCAGCGGCAGGCGCATAAGGCCATCGACATGGAAGGGTCCCTTGAACATCAATCCGAAATCGCCCTGGGTCGTTCCATGATCGGTTGTGTAGATGATATCGGTTTCAGAATCCCATCCGCGACCTTGGATGTAGCGCAGGATTTTACCGATCGCTTCATCGACGAGTTCATTCTGGATGTGGACCATGGCATTGATTTCCCGGATATTGTCCTCGGTCATCGTGACGGGAACAAAATCGTCTGGGGTTTCCTCCGCGACATCGACTTTACCGAGATAGAAATCAAGCCAGTGTTTCGGTTTTTGTTTCAGGATCTCTTCGATCTTCTTGCGGTTACCGGGGTTCCCCGGCGGCAGATCCAGGTCGCGCCAGTTAACCCTGCCGAGTTCCGACTGCGGCGGATCGAAGGGATGGTGGGGGTCGGGAAAACTAACCCACAGGAACCAGTCGTCATCTTGTCCAAGCGACTTTAGCCAGTCCAAAGATTGATCCGCCACCCATTCAGTATGATAGAAAGATTTCGGACAGCCATTGAAATGCACCTGAATGGCATTGGTTTCCCCGCCTCTCAAATTATTGGGACCGTTTTTCGGGCCGACGGGGGGATAGAAGCATTCCACATATTCTTTGTGCTCATCGATCATCCAGCGATTGTAATGCAGCATAGCCCGATAGGGGTGCGCACTATGGGCAGCCAGGGAGACATAGTCGAACCCTCGGTACGGTCCGTGAGTTCCCTTATCGGCCGCAGAGGCTTCGAAACTGGAATGGTCGGCCATGGGCTGCCAGTGGGCTTTGCCGATCAGGGCCGTTCGATAGTTTCCCTGGTTTTTGAGATAACCGACGATACTCGGGTCTTCCTCGGGGAGAGCGTAGCCGTTCCTGTAGACACCATGGGTGTTCACATACTGGCCGGTAATCATAGTCGAGCGGGCCGGCATGCAGGTCACATTTTGATTGTAGGCTCGCGAATAGCGAATGCCTTGAGCTGCGAGAGTGTCAATAACCGGTGTTCGGGCGACCTTGCCGCCATAGCAGCCGAGACCGTCAAATCTCTGTTCATCAGTGGTAATGAAAAGAATTTTGCGACCCATGCCTTACCCTTATCTTGAAAATTTCAACGTGTGATCTCGCCGATTTTCTACCTCTTCGCCTACCCAGGGACGTAGAGGACGGCTTTGATCCATTTGTAGATACATGCCTCAGCCCTAATTTTGCATCCGGATGCAATTTGCCACCCTGAAATCCCCTTGTCAACTGCGTCGGTGCTGGCTATGTATCGGTCTGGACATGTCGGGGATGGTACAGAGAACCAAGCCCCGAAGCGGAATTCAGCAATGACATCAAGACGACATACATCATATGACGTTGCGAAGCTCGCAGGTGTGAGCCAGTCGGCTGTATCCCGCGTGTTTTCACCCTCCGGAAGCGCATCACCGGAAATGCGCGACAAAATTTTGAGGGCCGCCAAGAAGCTGAACTATAAACCTAATGCCATCGCCCAATCTCTTAGCTATGGTCGCACACGCATCATTGGAATGATCATTACCCACTTTTCCAATCAGATATATCCCGTACCCCTTAATGCGGTTACCGGCAACCTGATGGAGAGCGGCGAGAGTGTCCTCCTGCAGATAGCGGAACCCGGGGCTCTCGGCGATGATGCGGTCCAGAGGTTGCTGCGCTACCGGGTTGACGCCATTGTATGTACATCCGACCTGTCGAAACAGGCAATCGCGCACTGCATTGCTGAAAAAGTGCCGATCGTTCTTGTCAACCGCAAGTCGAGCAGCCCCCATGTGGATCATGTCGTGTCGGACAATTTTGAGAGCAGTCAGAGAGTTGCCCTGGGGCTTGCCTCATCCGGCGTCGTAAAAACACTGTTTCTGAAGGGCCCGGAGAGCAACTGGGTCGCACAGCTCAGATATAAGGGGTATCAGAAAGGGTGTCGGGAAGCGGGTATGCCGAGACCACTCACGGCCGACGGTCAATTCACCTACGAAGGCGGATATGAAACCGCCATGAAATATTCTGACAGGATCGGTGAAATCGATGCCATCGTTTCGGCCAATGACACGATGGCCATCGGGGCCATTGATGCCCTGGTCTACGAAATGGGACTGAGCATTCCCGGGGACGTAAGAATTGTCGGCCACAATGATTCTCCGGAAGCGCGCCTCAAACCCTACCAGCTGACCACCATCCGGCAACCCATGGATGCCATGCTGAAAAAAGCGACGGAGCTTGCACTGCAGCGTATTGAGAATCCTGATCTGCCGTCGACGGATATCATCATGGCTTCCGAACTCGTCCTGCGAAAATCAGCAGTCTGGTAAGACATTTCTCCAGTGCGGGTTATGCCCTTATCCCATCCCCCTTGCCGCTGTCCACCTTGCACTACATCGTCGGCCTCGTGCGCAAATTTCTTCAACCGGATTACATGCGGCATCGATGAATCGCCGATTTAAGGATCGATGAGCTTTACAATTCATGCACAATTGTGTTATTGCATCCGGATGCAAATAAATTTGCAGAATAATAATTCAGAATTGTCATACTTTGGGAGAAGCTCATGTTCAGATCCGTATTCATAGCGCTTTGCACCGTTGGCGTGCTTTTGATTTCTCCGGCACAGGCAAAATATCCGGAACGCACAATGTCTCTGCTCATTCCCTTTATTGCCGGTGGCGGCACCGATGTTCCCGGACGTTTCTTCGCCGCGGAACTGGAAAAAATCCTTGGACAGAACATTGTTGTTTCCAACGTTGCCGGAGCCGGCGGTACCATCGGAGCGACGCAACTGTCGAAATCCAAACCCGACGGATACAGTTTGGGCTTCATGCCCGTGGGAACCACCACGACACAGCCGCACCTCAAGAAAACGAGTTACAATGCCGACTCATGGGTACCCATCTGCATGGTTTCTCAGGGACCGTACTATCTTGTCGTTAAGAATGATTCTCCCATAAAAACCCTGGATGACTATGTGAAAACCGCCAAATCCGGAAAAGGTCTGAAGTTTGCGGGCGCAGGACCGGGATCCATCGCGCATGTCGCCAGTCTTACACTGGACAAAAAGCTCGGAACCAAGGTCAAATATATTCCGACAAAAGGCGGTCCCACAATTGCCACGGAAATTGACGGTGGCCGTGCGGATGCCACAACATGGTTTTCCGATTTCGATGCCAAATTCGGATGGCGCGCCCTTGCCATTCTCGACAGCCAGAGATCGAAGCAGCATCCCGATGTTCCGACGCTCAAGGAACTTGGATATGACGTGAACGTTTCCGTCTGGTTCGGCTTCTTTGCGCCCAAGGGGACGCCGGAAGATGTTGTCGGCACCTTGTCCGATGCCTGCGAAAAAGCGGTGAACACCGATACGTTCAAAACGAATATGGCCAAGGCCAAACGACTCATTCGCTATATGTCGACCGCTGAGTTCGGACCGTTCTTTAGAAACACGTACAAACTGAATGGCGAATTGCTCAAAGAAGCAGGACTGATCAAGTAGATGCCGGTGCTGCAAATCTTATAAGGCTGCAGACCCAAAATCTGGATTTCGACAACATTGAGAGTTTTCAACGGAGATGACGTTGAGAACTCTCTTCGACTTGTGTCCATTATCGGTAACATCTGTCCATCACAGGGAACATCATATCCATATCGCAAAATGCATTTAAACTGGCCTGGGTACCAAATTGGCCCGGGTACGATGCCCGTCGGGTTACCCCTGGGAACATTTGCAATTCATAGG
>JANQOC010000290.1 GCA_028279265.1 Hyphomicrobiales bacterium | reverse complement strand
CTCACGTACTGTACCTTCAACAATATATCTCGCACCAAGTTGTTCACCGACGGTGCGAATATCAATTGATCGTCCTTTATAGGCAAAAGTCGAGCTACCACCGATCACTGGAAAGAACCGAAATTGCAATAATGAAATAATGATTTCTTCAGTGAGGCCATCAGCGAAATAATCTTGGTCTTTGTTTTCTGATAAATTTTTGAAGGGTAAAACCGCGACAGCAGGGCGTTCGGTTGGTTTAATCGGCATCTCTGTCTCGTTATCCAAGTCACTCTTCAGCACAATGCTGTATACTTGCAGCGGATCGGCAACATTCTTGAGTGACTTCTGACCAAGATCTTTGAAGATCAAATCAAGTTTGTTTCTCACGCCAGTGTAGACCATGTCAGAGACACAAATCTCACCTGGATTAGCGAGACCTTCAAGACGGGAAGCAATGTTCACCCCTTCCCCATGAATATCGTCGTCCTCGACGATTACATCACCAAGATGAATTCCAATACGAAGTTGCCAAGGATGATCTACGAACTGAACAGAATTTTGCTTAGCGGTCGCGCTTTGAATTTCAACTCCAGCTTGCACGGAATTAACGACACTGGAGAATTCAACCAACACACCGTCCCCCATTGTCTTCACAAGGCGACCACCATAGTCTTCAATAGCAGGAAGTATTACCGAGTCTAGAAGATCATTAAATCGTACACGGGTTTCCAACTCATCATTTTCAATCTTACTGGTGTAGCCAACAATATCTGCTACCAAAATAGCAGCAAGTCTCCTCAATACTCGCGCTTGCGCCATAAACTATTTCATCCACAACATGAGACGACAAAAAGTATAATACTAAATAATGCAGATCGAATCCGCAAAAAATGTCTGCAATGGGTCATAAACGGTCATTAGACACGTTAGAATTTAAGTCTGCTTTGCCCTCCAAAGCGGACATTCCGGTTAAAGATAAAAAAGTCCGCTAAGTGCCAGAAGCGGACATTGCTGAAAATCCGAATTGTGATGGACTGCTCCAAATTCGGATAGAACCAGATGGGCTACTAACCCGATGTATATCCACCGTCCGCATGGAGTATTTGACCGGTGTAAAAGTCGGAAGCTTTTGAAGCCAGAAATAAAAGCGGGCCCGCCAAATCTTCGACTTCTCCCAGGCGACCTTTCGGAATTCTAGCAATTACCCTCTCATTTACCTTCCTGGCTTCCTCTGTATCCTCGAACATCCAGGCGGTAACCGGAGATTTGAATACAATCGGCGCAATGGCATTGACCGTGATTCCCTCTTGTCCCCACTCACATCCCAGTGCTTTTGTGATGCCATTTATGGCGAATTTGGAAGCGCAATATGCCGTATAACCCGATGGAGCTCCGAGTGTTCCCCTGGCGGATGAGACAAGAATAATTTTTCCACCTGTTCCCTGCTTTAACATCTGCTTTCCTGCGGATTGGCACATCAGCCAGGAGATCATCAAGTTCACATCCATGACCTGTTGGAAGCGTTCCGGTTCCATTTCTACGATCTTGGCAACATCGTTGATGCCTGATGCCACGACAAGAATGTCAACGCTACCGAACTGATCTACTGCCTTATTGACAATCGAGTCGCTTAACTTCTGCGTATGCGGCTCGCTTAAATCAGTTGTTATCTGAGCCACTTCAGCACCAAGCTTACTACACTCATTTTTTACATTTTCTGTTTCATCAGCGGCGAGTACGAGTTTGGCTCCGGCACCAGCAAGAATTTTAGCCGCCATCCGACCGAGTGCACCGGAAGCGCCCACGACAATTGCGACCTTATCGTGGACATCGAACAGAGAACCAGGATTTTCATAAATACTCATTGAGTTTCTCCTTTGATGAGGACTCCACCGATTGCGTACAGAAAACGTGATCACACCAAACTATCCAGCTTTACTCATTTCAAAAGCGGATAGTGGCAGGCGACATAGTGATTTTCCCTAACTGCTCGCAATTCAGGGGTCTCCAGCGTGCACTTTTCCTGGGCGTATTTGCAGCGCGTGCGAAAACGGCATCCAGACGGGGGATTGAGAGGAGACGGAATTTCACCGGCAAGAACTTCCTGCTCCTCTCTCTGTGATTTTCCAGCTTCGACATCCGGAATAGCTGAAATCAATCCAGCGGTATATGGGTGCGCCGGAGTATTGTAAATCTGCTGAGACTCGGCGAGTTCACAGAGCTTTCCCAGGTACATCACAGCCACTCTGTCACTGATGTTTTTTACTACGGCTAGGTCATGACTGATAAACAAGAGGGTCAATCCGTATTGCTCTTTCATGTCTTCCAACAGATTCAGAATTTGAGCTTGAACCGATACGTCGAGTGCTGAAACCGGTTCATCGCAAACGATCAGTTTAGGTTCCATTATTAGCGCGCGGGCAATACAGATTCTCTGACACTGTCCGCCAGAAAATTGATGAGGTCGTCGATCCATGCTGATGTCCGGGTTGACCCCAACTGCTTTGAGAACTTTCCGGACTTTTGCTTCCCGATCTTCCCGGGTCCCGATACCGTTAATCGCCAAAGGTTCGGCAACAATGTCCTTTACTTTTCGACGTGGATTTAGAGATGAAACGGGGTCTTGAAAAATTATTTGCAACCGGCGACGGATTGGTCGCATTTCTTCATGTGATAGTTCTGTGAGTTCAATATCTTCGAATACGACATTGCCAAAGGTTGGTTTCGGCAATTGCAATATCGCACGTCCTGTCGTGGATTTTCCGCATCCCGATTCACCGACAAGACCAAGCGTTTCTCCTTCGTTCAAATCAAGATTAATGTCTTGAATGGCCGCAAAACGACCGCCTTCCGTAGAATACTCAACAGTGACATCCTTCACTGACAATAGCGGTCTGGCGGTCATGATGAGGGTCTTCCATTATTCAAAGGAAACCAACAGGCATAAAGATGTTCCGATGATTTCTCCGATTCTAATTTGGGCATGATTTCCCGGCATTTTTCCTGAACGTATTGGCACCGTTCATGGAACCGACAGCCACCCGGTAGATCCATAAGGTTTGGAGGAAGTCCGGGAATAGTGTCCAAACGGGAATGTGGAGGAGCGGACAGCACAGGTGCAGACTTCATAAGAGCTTCGGTATAAGGCATGCGAGGATGACTTAGGAGTTCCTCTGTTTTACACATTTCCACAATCTGACCCGCATACATGACGGCCACCTGATCCGCATATCCGGCCACTACCCCAAGATCATGGGTTATCAGTATGATGGCCATATTATTTTTGCGCTGCAATTGTTGAAGGAGATTCAGAATTTGCCCCTGTATGGTGACATCTAATGCGGTGGTCGGTTCATCCGCGATCAACAATTTGGGTTCACCGGCTAGTGCTATAGCAATCGCAACACGCTGACGCATCCCGCCGGAAAGATGCATCGGATAATTATTTAGCTGTCGTTCGGGATCGGCAATTCCTACGGAGTCCAGAAGTTCGGCTGCCCGGTTTCTCGCAGGGCCCGTTGCAAAGCCACATTTTTTTGTCAGTACTTCAGTAATTTGGACGCCAATTTTTTTAACCGGATTCAGCGAGGACATTGGATCCTGAAAGATCATGGCGATTTCCCGCCCGCGAACGTTACGCATTTCTCTAGCTGACAATGATCGCAGATCGCGACCTTCAAAAATCACTTGACCTTTGTATGCGACAGATCCGTCGCGAGATAGAATGTCGATTATCGATCTGGAGAGAACACTTTTGCCAGATCCAGACTCGCCGACGATTCCGAGCATTTGTCCCTGCTCCAGGGAAAACGAAATCCCATCAACCGCATGTGCTATGCCCCGTGGCGTACGGAAATGAGTGTAGAGATTGACGACTTCCAAGAGTGGTGGCTGAAGATGAGAATTTTTCTCCATATCTATCGAGCTCCACGCGGAAACATATTACAGATGCATGTCTGCATACTTGATTGCGCTTGATATTCACTGTTGGCGACAACACTCATAATTGGTCACCGATTTGATCGCAGACTGATTTAATCTCAGTAATGATGCCTTTACAGGCCGGAGATAGTTGACCAAATTTTCTCGTGGTTAATCGGACAGGAAAATTAAAATCCTCACTGACAGGAGACAATGCCTTGACGAGCCCCGCTTTCCTGTCTTTTTCAACAAGCTTCCGTGGAAGTAATGCCACGAGATCCATTTTTTTTACGAGCTCTAAAGCGGTCATCGAAGGGTAGGCACTTATTGGACCATCAGGAGGTGTTAATCCTTGTCGATAAAAGACATCTTCAACTCGTGTGCGTGCATTCGTTCCCTCGATCGACAATATCCAATTCACCTGTGAGAGTGTTTCCAAATCTATCTTTCTTTTCTTCGCCAGAGGATGGCTACTGCGGACCACCAATATCGGGCGAATATAAGCAAGAATTTCCCAGGACAATCCCTCACTAGCTTCATCGATTGGAGTTGGTCCCAAAATAAGATCGATTTCGCCTCCAAGAAGTTTTGCAACCAGAACGTCATAGTCACCCTCAAACAAGGAGACTTCCAGATCGGGTCTCTTTTTGAACATGTTGCTGATAGCACGATGCGCTATGGTGAATCCCTCGTAAGGACCGATACCCAGCCGGATACTTCCGCCGCTCGCTCCCCGAACTTCTTCTATTTCTTCGACAGCAAATTTAAGGTTCGTATCGATAATCCTGGCATAGTTACACAAAATCTCGCCGAATTTTGTGAGAACGATTCCCTGCGGTCCTCGATCCATCAGCTTTACCTGAAGCTGATCTTCAATCGCGCGCAAAGACCGGCTAAGAGCAGGCTGTCCTATCGACAGTTGTTGAGCAGCCGCTCTAATACTTCCATTCTCTGCAACGACTATCAGTTGACGAAGCTGCTTTAATTGAAGGTGCGACATGGGATTTTTAAGCATGGTTTATCTAAATAGTTGAATGCCAGAGACTAACTTGAGTCCCAAAATTATATCCTCCTGAGGGGTATTCATACAAGACATAGCCCCTGTTGAATACGCACCTTCTCGGCATCGCTTATGCTTTGATATGATCGGAAGAATTTAGAAAATTACAAAATAAATTAGTGATCAATTTCAGTTGGCACAAATTTATGGAGATACAAAACTATATCGAAACAATAATAATCCCTTACGCATGTCGCACTTCAAATGCGTCAGATCTTGCATTTCTGGATCGACTTGACACTCGTAATGCGACCACTTAGCCGCAGCATCTTCTTTTCGGTGCAGCGGCATTTTTTTTGCGTATCTGAAGCATGGGAGAAACAACTATCGACCGGATTTATGAATAAACACAATAAAATATCAATGGAGGAAAAAATGACCAAACGACCGAAATTTCTTAGTTTTGTGTTGGCGGGCGTTTCGGCATTGGTTGTCGGATTGCTGCCGATGAAAGAGACAGTTGCTGCAGATGCCCCCAAACGGGGAGGCAAGCTTGTTGTCGGTGTTCAGCAGGATGTCGCCGGGTTCGACAATTTTAAAGTTCTAAGCTTTGCATTTTTTCGACAGTTCGTACTTCAGTCCATATATGAAAGAATGTTCGAAGTAGATGGAGATACTCGGGAAATTAAACCCATTCAAGCATTGTCCGCCACGCCAAGCGAAGATCACAAAACATGGCGAGTCGTATTGCGGAAAGGAATGAAATTCTCGAACGGGGAAGAATTAAATGCCGATGCATATGTCACGCATTTCACTCGCCTCTTGACGGGAAAAAATGGTCGTTTTGCCGGACGCTATCGCAGGTTAATGGGCCCGCATTTGCTCGGTGTCGAGAAAGTCGATAGCCATACAGTCGACTTCAAGTTTCGTGATCCAAATCCCGGGTTCAAGGACATGGCGGCTCAACCAAATATGTCTTGGTGGATTACCGCTCCTAAATATCTCGCTGAAAACAAGGATAAGCCGGAATTCAACGAAAAGCCGGTCGGAGCCGGGCCATACATGCTCGAAGAGTGGCGTGATGGTGCTTTCGTGCGTCTGGTCCGCAATCCTCACTACTGGAATAAAGAAGCACAGTATGTCGATGAACTGACATTCATGTTTATTCCACCCGAGGTTAATCGCGTAAACGCATTGAAGGCTGGAAATCTGGATATCATTTATGTGACACGTGGATTTATTCCGGATCTCAAAAAAGACCCGAATATTTCCGTTATTTCGGGACCTAGAATGTCTGTTGGTCAGAAAATCGGATTTAACCACTCGAAACCACCCTACAGCGATATTCGGGTAAGGAAGGCTCTAATTCATGCTTTAGACAGGCAAAAAATAACCTGTGCTCACTCCGGCATATGTCGTGACCGCGCGGAAAACGACATGTACGGTGAAGGACATCCCTGGCACTGCCCCTACGTCAAGTGGCCGGAGTACAATCCTGCGAAAGCCAAAGCTCTTATCGATGAATATGTGAAGGAAGCGGGAAAACCGATTACATTTAACGTTGATCATTTTCCAAATGCGGAGGCTGAGAAAACGGTCACTGCGATGATCGATATGTGGCGCAAAGTCGGAATTCAAGCGACCCAAAAAGCTGGTCCGCGCGGACCTGGATTCATTCGACCTTTGCTTGGTGGAAAATTTGATATTTTTACCTTTGTGGAGAATTTCTCGAATGCGGATCCGAGCCTAGTCGCCACACGGTTCCACTCAAAGCATCCGTCGAGCAAACAATTCCATCTCAAAAATCCCAGAATTGATGCCGCGATCGAAAAACTCAACGCGGCGACGGAACGAGACGCCCGTTATAAGGCAAGTTGTGAATATCAGCAGGTTCTCGCTGATGAAGCAGCCCTGATCGTTTATGACCATCCTCAGATGCATATTGCTTTCCGCAATCATGTAAAGGGAGTGAAGAAACCGTTCGGCTATACTTTTGACGCACATCGCCTTTGGGTTGATAAATAGATCCTACCAGCGGAAGCCGTGTCAATATTCCATCACGGCTTCCGCAATTGCATATTGGAGTGTTTAAAATGCTGCAAGAATTAATCCTGACGAATGGCCGGATCCATACGATGGATGACAATGATACGATTGTATCTTCAGTATCTATCGAAAGCGGACGATTTGCAGCGATTGGAGACAACATCCGTCCGCGTGGACCGGATGCTAAAATCATTGACTTGCAGGGCAGGACTGTTATCCCCGGATTGATAGATAACCATATCCACTTTCTTCGCACGGCTCTTTTGCCAGGTCACGATATGCGCCTTCTTGAAACGGCTTTTTCGGTTGAAGACGCCTTAAATGTGATACGAAACCGCGCACATATTACGCCGGATGGAGAGCTCCTTAGTGCAATCGGTGGCATCCATCCCAATCAGTTTTCAGACCGTCGTTATCCAACTTTGGCTGAGCTCGACGATGCAGCGCCGAAACATCCGGTTTATCTGTCAATATCCAATTGGGGGCCTGGTGCGACGAATACTCTCGGACGAGAATTGTTGCGTAATCAGGGTGTTCAAGTTGGTGATGACGGGACAGTAGCAAAGGGCGAAGACACAGTTGCAGCCTGGGAAGCCCTAAGTGCGCTTCACAGCTATGCAGATACTCTAAGACAAACGGAACAGCAGATGGACTTTGCCCTGTCCATGGGCCTCACCAATGTGTTCGATATGGGGGGGACGATACCGGCCGGTGGATGGTTGGATCCCGCAACTGGATACAACCCCGTTTTGGAGCTCATGCGAGAAGACCGTGTTCCCTTGCGTACCCGGATATTTCTTCCCGTCCTCGATACGGAAGCCGAGTTACCCGATCTCATGGCTCGTCTGGACTACACGTTTAAAGAGTTCGGAAACGACATCCTGCGGGTGACCGGAATTGGTGAGTGGCTCATACCTCATAAATTGCAGCGTGAACAACCACTACCGGATTTTTACACCGACTCAGTTCGTGCCGTCGCCGAACGTGGGTGGGTTTACAAACAGCACCTCATTAGCTTGGCAGAACAAAAAGAACATCTGCGCGTTTGGGAAGACGTTAACAAAAGTGTCAAGCTGGCAGATCTTCACTGGTCTATGGACCATTGCTACGGATTGGATCAGGACACACTAAATCGAGCCATAGACTTGGGTGTCGGAATAAGTTCACACTCATCTCCCTATCTCGGAGATCATGCACAACCACCTGGAAATCCCCCATTCCGAATGATCATGGACAGCGGAATCGTTATGGGTGGCGGCTCAGACGGTGCACGTATCTCCGTAATGAATCCCTGGGTCATGTTCTACTACGCAGTAACTGGAAAAAATTATGCTGGGGACCTTATAAATCCGGATCAAACCATAAGCCGCAAAGAAATCCTTCGCATATGGACGAGGCCGCAGGGCTGGTTCTGCAAGGAGGAGAAAAATATGGGTGGAATCTCTGTCGGCAAATTTGGTGATCTCACCGTACTGAGTGACGACTACTTTGACGAACAGGCTGTGTCAGATGACGAAATCCGTCATATTTCATCGGTACTAACTGTGGTTGGCGGCAATGTTGTTCATGATGCTGGTGTTTTAGGAGTGAATACAAAAGAGCGTGAAGCTGTTCCGGCCCAATAGTACCTAAAACTTTGTGGGTTGACAGACCGTGTGGAAGATCTAGACCGCACTTGTTTTCACATCGGTCAAAGCCCGCAAACGATCACCAATCATATTTAGTGAAAGAATAGTCAGGAACATAACTCCCGCAGGAACGAATGTAACCTGTGGGGCTTTTGCGATTTCTTCAAATCCATCGGCAATCATTTTACCCCAGGTTGGCGTGGGCGGTGGAAAGCCGACCCCCAGAAACGCAAGAGCACCTTCAATCACAATAACGATAGACATGCCGAATAGGACCAGTGAGAGCATGGGTATAATCACATTCGGCAGCAATTCTCGGACCATAATTCTAAGGTTTGAGGCCCCTTGAGCCCGAGCAGCCATGACGAACTCGCGTTCTGCAAACAAAATTGTATTGGCCCGCGCAACACGGACTTCAGGCGGAATACCAAAGAATGCTAGAGCGACGATCATCACGGGCAGCGTTGAACCAAAGAAAAACAGGATGACCATGACACCTACGATATTGGGAAATGCCAATATAGAATCCGTAAATACGCTGACAGCGGTATCCACACGTCCCCGATAATATCCTGCGGACATGCCAAGGATCAATCCAAAGGCGAGACTTATGAATGGCGCTGTGAAGGCGAGTTGTAAAGAAATGCGAGCGCCATAGACAACCCGTGACAACATATCCCGCCCCACAGAATCCGTGCCGAGCAGGTGTCCTTCAGATAATATAGGCGCAAATTGCTGATCCAGATCGGTACTCAGAGGATCATCAAAAGGCAAAATGTCTGCGAAAATTGCACAAAAACTAATTAGGAACAGCCAGCCGACACACAGCCAAAATACAAAACCGACACGTATCCACCAAGGAACAGGTGTTGATTTATGTGAATATCTGTTACCGCGCCAACCCAAACGAAACATATTTCGAACAAGCTCAACCATCTTTTAGTGGCCCTCCGCTCGTCGATTTACACGGGGATCCAGAACCGCATACAAGATGTCAACTGTCAGATTGATCCCGACATAAGCGATCGCAGAGATCGTCACAATCGCTTGAACGACCAGGACATCACGGGCATCTATCGAGTCAATCAGCAGTTTTCCTATCCCCGGCAGAGCGAAAATATTTTCGGAAATTACCAATCCACTAATCAGGCGACCGACTTGCAAACCAAGAACAGTGATTAGTGTGAATAATGAGGGCCGAAGAGCATGTCGGAAAAGGATATACATATTTGACATACCTTTGGCCTTTGCTAACGCAATGTAATCTTCTTGCAGAGTTGTGATCATATCTACGCGGAGAACGCGAAGAAAAATCGGCACCTCACTCAATCCAATTGCCAACATTGGCAAGATGAAGTGTTTCATGTTTTCCCAGAAGCCAAAAAACAGAGGGGCATGACCTGCGGCTGGAAGAAGTTGCAGAAGAACTGCAAACACCCAGATGAAGACAATTGCGGTAACAAATGTTGGTGTTGCAACAATTCCAAATGCGACAGCCGAAATCCATCGATCTACAGGTCGGTTACTACGAAATGCGCTCAATATACCCAGCGGAATAGCCAACAGGAGTGCAAAAGTGAGCGACATAACCATTAGCTGGACTGTAACCGGAATACGTTGAGCAAGAAGATCGCTGATTTTTTTACCAGTTATGTAAGACCTTCCCAGATCCCCCTGCACCAGATTTCCAAGCCAAATGACATAACGGACAACAAGTGGTTTATCGAGTCCCAGATCAATTTCAATCTGACGTCGCAATTCAGGATCATCGGCGGCTTCATCGTCTGCGAGTATCGTGTCTACGACATCGCCCGGCAAAAGATCAACGAGCGCAAAGCTTGCGAATGTAACCAAAAAGAATACGGGTATGAGGTGGAATAATCGTTTGCGCAGATAGGCCACGGGAATCCTTCATCCAATGGAATGCAGTTTTATTTTGCGACCTAATTCCGCAAACTAGGTTTTGCGGATGTTTTGTTGGATCCAAAGGGATCGGGTAAATCATATCTTAATCGAGATAATCAATTCAACAAAATTCAAGAGACAAAGATCTACCTTGACAAAATATTTTTTGGAATCATTTGTGTCCGCTTTGGGTCATTAACGGACATTACGTTTCCCAAATTTGATGTCCGCTTTACCCCCGAAAGTGGACATAACAGGTGAGGCGCGAAAGAGTCTGCTATGTGCCAATAGGAGACCCAGACGGTTTTCCGCATTCACTAGAAATTACCCTTAAAAATTCATTAATCCGTCCGCTCAATTTTTAATTTTTAAAATAAGAGAAAAATAGTCGATTTTTGTTAGCCTGTTGTTCGTCAAGATTTTTTCCTGTCAGACCGAGCGTAGATTCGGGTTTTAGGCGAATAATGGTTTCAATTACCCAAGGCTGTGTTGATCTCCAATCTTTCCTGAGATCGAAGATCATCCAATGCGCTGAGGATAGCCGTGGTGCAACGGCGATTGTGTTTGCCGTTGTCCTGCCGCTCCTCATGCTTGCAGCCGTTGGAAGTATTGATACGGCTATCGTGTATCACCAGCATTCGACACTTCAGGACGCCGCCGATGCCGGCGCCATTGCCGCGGCCCAAGAGCTGCAAATTGCTGACATTGATGATTCAACTATCAAGGCGGTCGCTCACAATACAATCAAAGCTCAACTGAGCGAAAAGGTGAGGGAACTAAACGTCGACCTGAAAGTTGACCAGGAGGCCGGGACGGTCGAGGTACGCGTCGATCATCGTATCATGCCTCCCGTTATCTCTGGTGTGTACGGTACCAAGGAAGAGCGAATTTATGCCCAGGCCACGGCCAGGGTTACCGGGACAACCCGGGTTTGTATTCTCGCTCTCAATGAAAGTGGTGCGGGAGCAATATCGTTGGAAAAAAGTGCTCGGGTAACGGGCAATGAGTGTGCCGTCTTTTCAAACTCCGTCAGTGAAAACGGCCTCAAAGCCAAGGGCGATGTAGAGCTTATTGCCGATCTGATTTGCTCGGCAGGTGGCTATTCCGGCAGCAAAGGTTATTTTGATCCCGAACCGACGACTGACTGCCCGCCTTTTCCTGATCCCCTGGCCGATCGAGCAGAACCCAATGTTGGCGGTTGCTTGGAAAAGAAACTTAAAGTCAGTGAAGACGACTCACTCAGTCCGGGCACTTATTGTGGTGGTCTGACAATCAGCGCCGGTGCTGACATAAATTTAAGCCCCGGTATTTATGTGATCAATGGGGGTAATCTGGATGTCAGCGGCGGTCTCTATGGCAAAGGCGTGGGTTTTTACCTAACCGGGGGTGCACGGTTCAAATTCGCGAAATCATCATCCATTGAACTCTATGCCCCGGTGGATGGTCCAATGGCCGGTCTGTTGTTCTTCGAGGGACGTAGCAGTTCCGGAGGCAAACACCAGATTCGCAGTGACGATGCGCGGGTTCTGGAAGGCACGATTTACCTTGCCAACAGCTCATTGATTGTCGATGCCGGAAACACAGTTGCCGACGAGTCGGCTTACACAGCAATCATAACACAATCGCTGAAATTATTTGAAGGACCGCACCTTGTCCTGAATTCCAATTATGACGACACGGATATTCCAGCCCCGGAAGGCATATCCAAAGTCAATCGCCATGTCGTATTGTCGAAATGATGGGATAGCGGTTTAGAGGCTGTCGGAGAAATCAAACAGCATCTTTTTCGAGAATTTCCGTTTTCCGTTCGAACATCCATTTGTCGAATATGTCCTTGGACATGGGCCTCTCGATAAAATAGCCCTGAATTTCATCGATCCCCAAGGACATGATATATTTGAACTGCTCCTGTGTCTCGATGCCTTCCGCGACCGTCCGAAGTTTCAATCTTTTGGCCAATGAAACACTTGACTCAACAATCGCTCTCGCTTCGTCGTCATCGAGAGCATTTCGAATGAAGCACTGATCGATTTTCAACTCATCAAATGGGTAGGTCATCAACAGGTCGATGTTCGAATAACCCGTGCCAAAATCATCTATCGAAAGTTCGAAACCCATCATTTTCAGTCTGATCAATACTTCCTTTTGATCGGCCTTACTCTCCAGAAATTTGCTTTCCGTGATTTCAAGGACGAAATCCGTGGGATGGAGTTCATGGATCTCAGTCATCCTCATCATTTGATCCGGAAGGGTCAAATCATTCAGTAAATCGACACTGAGATTTATCGAAATCTTTATGGGAAGTCGTAATTTTCTCCAGCTCTGAGCATCGGCAAAAACCTGTGAAATTATGTTTTGGTGGATGCCATCCAGAAATTCGAACCCAAGCCTTTCCGCAACCGGGATAAACCGGTTGGGATAGATAAGGCCTTCCGTTGGATGTTGCCACCGGGCCAGGGCTTCAACACCCCTGATGCGATGTGTTTGCGGTTCAACTTTTGGCTGATAGTAGGCCACAAGTTGCTTTTTACGAATAGCTTCAGCCAACTCGATACCGGATGTCAGTTCCGTTTCTTCTGTGTTCTTATGCGTTGGGGCTTCGATATTCGAAACGATGAGTTCCAGTTTTTTCAAGTCCAAGGGCTTTTTGAGCGAGCAAATGATATTGATTTCATGGGAGACGGCTATACTTTCGGCCAACGCAATGATGCGGTCAGACTCGCCACTTATAATGATAACCGGTATTTTGCTGTCAATTTCCTTGATTTGTCGGAGGAACTGGACCCCGTCCACATCAGGCATTTTGAGGTCACACAGGATTAACGAGAGTTTTCGCTGCTGCTCCCCAACAATCTCAAGAGCCTCAGCACCCGTTGTTGCTGACAGAATGGGGCAATGAAATTTGCTGCGAAAAAACGCCTCGCAAATGGCATGGATCAGCGGATCATCGTCGATAACGAGGACTTCTTTCAACTCAACCGCCATAGGAGATCTTCCCGCCAATACAATTTTGTTTTTATGAATTTTTCAGTGTTTTTAAGTCATTTGGTCAAAATTCAGTTGGAACCGACTCTAATCGAATTTTATTAATTCGATCTGAATATGTAACTAAATAGATAATAGTTAAAATTTATTAACTCAGTGTTTCCATGTGTTGCCCCCGTTTCTCAGAGTTAATTAACGTAATTCTGTTCTAATCGACCTGGGAATAGTCGGGTGTAATGCGTAGGTATGGGTACCAATCCAAACAATCTGCCGAAGTCAGTGCGTCGTTCGCTGCGCCGAAAGCTTGCCTACACTATGCTGGCTGGCGTGGTTACCACGACCCTGCTCGTATCCGG
>JANQOC010000084.1 GCA_028279265.1 Hyphomicrobiales bacterium | reverse complement strand
GGGCGTGATCGTGTTGTACAGACGGCGAGACGGCTCGGAATTCGATCCAAACTCCACAACAGTCCCTCGATCGCCCTGGGCACCGGAGAAGTGAGTTTGTTGGAAATTACCTCCTCCTATGTTCCTTTCGCCAATGGCGGATATGGGGTCGTGCCCCATATCATCGAGCGTGTCACCACATCCCGTGGCAAGGTTCTCTATCAGCGACAGGGACAGGGGCCGGGACGGGTCGTTCTTCCCAAACATATCGCGGCGATGAACGACATGATGCAGGAGACGGTCCATTCGGGGACAGGTAAGGTTGCCCGGCTGCAAAATCACCGCGCCGCCGGGAAAACCGGTACGACACAGGATTCGCGAGACGCCTGGTTTGTGGGCTATACGGCTTATTACACGGCCGGCATCTGGATCGGTAAGGATGACGCCACCCGGATGCAGAATGTGACAGGCGGCGGTCTTCCCGCGGTTATCTGGCAAAATCTCATGCAGGGCGTTCACAACCGCCTGAGTCCAAGACCCCTGCCGGGGACACGATATACATCCCTGACGCCATTCCCCTATCACAGGCCATGACAGGCGTTTTCAGTTTATTGAGAATTTGTTGGTGACTATTCCGGCATGCCGTAACGGTGAAGCTCGGCGCCGAACTGGCTTAACCAATGCTGCGGCTCTTCCATGTCCGGAAATGTCTTGCGAACGAGACGCCAGAATTTAGGGCCGTGATTCATCTCTTTCAGATGCGCAACTTCGTGAGCGGCAACATAGTCCAGAACGTGAGACGGCGCTAAAATCAATCTCCAGGAAAAGGACAGCACGCCTGTCGTGGAGCAGGATCCCCATCGACTGGACTGGTCGCGAATTGAAAGTCGCTTCGGCGACAATCCTAATTGATCCGCATGGTAGGAGACACGCTTGTCGATTTCTTTGCGGGCTTCCGATTTCAGCCAGTCAGCGAGCCGGCGCGGTCCATGTTCCTCGGCGCCGGTCACACAGATCAGCGGTAAATCGCCGAACTGATCGGCCAGGGAGTTCTGGCTCTTGGTGCCTTTGCTTGATCCCTCCCTAACCCGGTAAACGACACCGCGGCGCTTGGTGGAACCGACGAATTGTATGAGATGTGGATCGCCTTTGAAGGGCAAAATTTCATCGTTCGCGAATGGAATGGGTTCCGGGAGTTCGTTCAATTTCTGACGCAGCCAATCCTCATGCTCGGCCAGAAATTCGCTGGCTTCCTGGATTTTGCTGTAAGTCGGAACCGTCAGGATGGCTTGCCGATTCGTATGGCTGACACGCAGCGTAAACCGCCTGGCGCGCGGATTTTTTCTCAACAGGACAGGCTTGTCAAAGCCCTCGACCAATAGGTCGATCTCTTTGAAAGATTTATGGCCTGTACGTCTCAAAATACGCCTCTATGTCGGAAAATTGGGAGTAAAAATACAATCACGAATCACGTTCTGTAAGCAACTATGCCATGGAATGGAGAAAAATACCTCCCCAGGGTCTTAATAACCTTTCTGAAAAATTTTATTATTACAAATCAACAGGTTATGTTCTCAGGATATCTCAAACGTGCGCCGAAATTGGGAAAATAGTGAGGCAATTTAGCTGCAATCCCATGGAAAATATTGGGATATCAAATGTATACAAGATAATTTTTATGATACCCCAATTTTGAATGAACAGGTGGGTTCTCGGAGAACCTCAGTCGATGCCAGATTCTTAATCCGATCGGTCAGCGACTGTCGGTCCAAAATTTCCGGCGAGGAAACGTGTCGGGTCGATAAAAATGCCGGCCGCTCCGGTGCGTTGCATGGATTGCAAAAGCGGAGCAGCCAACCTGCCCGATATTATCGGCGGCGTTCAAAGATAGGAATTAATGCGCGCCGCCATTTTGTCAGGCGAGGTTCCAAACGAAAAATGGGTGAGATATTGTCCTTCGCGATCCATCAGATAGACGATTGATGAATGGTTCATAAGATAATCGGTGTTCGAGCCCTCGTCTTCCTTCGCCTTTGAATAAAAAACGCGGTAGGCCTTGGCCACCGTTTTGATTTCATCATCACTTCCCGTGAGCCCGACGAAATCTTTGTGGAAATGGGAAACGTAGTCGGCCATCTGCGAAACATTATCGCGGTTTGGATCGATGGTAACGAATATGGGCGTCAACTCATCTGATTTGGATCCAAGCTGGTCAAGGGCGGCGGAAATGGTTTGCAGTCCGGCAGGACAGACATCGGGACAGTATGTATATCCAAAAGACACAAGCATCAGCTTGCCAAGGAAACTCTTGTCGGTGACTTTTTGTCCCCGATGATCGGTCAGTTCAAAAGGGCCTCCGATCAGGGCTTTTCCCGAGACTTGCTGTACCGTTGTGCCGGGACTATGGTTCATCCATATCCAGACGACCGATAACATTCCGCCGGAAAGAAGGCCCAGTATTATGATGGCAACAAGTCGGGTTCGCATCTTCTGTCCACTCTTAATCGCTTGTATTAGTTTAGAAATTAAGTAATTAAAATTCGACCCTGCCAAGGGAACAAATTTAATCTCACAGGTCAATCATCATCCGATCATTGTTGTGTGATCGCAGGTTTACACCTAGATTTAGTAAGTGGCACCCGACTGTCAAACGAGAAAAATGGTCGCATGAGTACAGTTTCTATCAGATCTCATGAAACATCTGAAAGTCGCTTGCGGCTTCAGACACTTATCCGGCTGCGCTGGATCGCGATCGCCGGTCAGCTGATCGCCGTGGTGAGCGTTTACTTCCTGTTCGGGTTCAACCTGCCGTTGGGACTTTGTTTCGGGCTGATTGCCCTGTCGGCATGGCTGAATATCTTTATTAGAATCCGATATCGCAGCGGAGATGAACTCGGTCCGCATTATTCGGCAATTATGCTTCATTATGATCTGCTGCAACTCGTCGGCCTTCTCTATCTGACCGGAGGACTGCAAAATCCCTTTTCCCTGTTGCTTCTGGCACCTGTGACGGTTTCCGCTTCCACTCAGCCTGCCTGGCAAACCCTGCTGCTCGGAAGCGTTGCGATGGTCTGTGCCACGGGGTTGATTTTTTTCAACTGGCCTCTGCCCTGGCATGCGGAAAGCGCATTAATTATTCCTCAACTCTATCTGTTTGGTGTCTGGAGTGCGTTGGCGTCGGGTATGATTTTTATTGGCCTCTATGCCTGGCGGATCGCGAAAGAGACCCGGCAAATGTCCGACGCCCTGGCCGCGGCTGAACTGGTATTGGCGCATGAGCAGAAACTTTCCGCGCTCGACGGCCTGGCTGCCGCTGCGGCCCATAAACTCGGTACACCCCTGGCGACCATCAGCGTTATCGCCAAAGAGCTGGAACGTGAAGTACCGAAAAATGGCGACATCGCCGAAGATGTTGATCTGTTGATTGGGGAGACCCAGAAATGTCGCGACATTCTGCGGACTCTTATCGATCATGACAGTGAAGATGACGCCATGTTTGCCCGGGTTCCCCTCTCTGACCTGCTGGAGGAGATCGTCCAGCCTTACCGGGCCCTCGGAACACCGATTCAGGTCAAGGTCGGGAGTGCGACAGATGAATATGGTTCGGGCAATAATCTGGAACCGATCCTGGAGCGTAATCCCGGCGTGATATATGCATTGGGAAATCTGATCGAGAATGCGATTGATTTCGCCAAATCCACTGTTGAGATTTTTGCGACCTGGAGTCACTCGGAAGTGGAGATCAGAATTTGCGACGATGGTGCGGGCCTGCAGCCCGCCATTCTCGAAAACCTTGGACAGCCCTTCGTGACGACACGCAAGTTAACATCCGATCCCTCAGGCTCGACATTTGCTAATATGGGAATGGGGCTTGGATTTTTCATAGCAAAGACACTCCTGGGCCGGGTGGGAGCAAAAATTTCACTGGCGAATCGCACTCCTCCTGAAACCGGTGCGATCGTCACCATCCACTGGCCGCTTGATCGGGCCAGTTACCATAATGAAACCTCTGCTGGATTACCGGAGCAGAATGTGCATGTTGAATAGGCAGGACATCGAAAAATTGGTAAAAATCGGTGTGGTAATTACCTTGGGCCGTTTGTTAGTATGTACCGGGTGCGTTAATTCTGAGATCGGAGTAGGATTTTGAGCGCAATACAGGATGCGTCCGCATCTAACCAAAATTCCCTGGTGATAGTGGACGATGATCGGGCATTTCTGCAAAGATTAGGTCGCGCGATGGAAACGCGCGGGTTTGAAGTTCGCATGGCCCAGTCCGTCGAAGAGGGGTTGCGGATAATCGCTCAGGATCCTCCGGCCTATGCCGTCGTTGATATGCGGCTGGAAGATGGAAACGGTCTGGATGTCATAGAGCAATTGAAAAATGCCAATCCAAATGCGCGTGCCATCGTTCTCACGGGGTATGGAAACATCACTACTGCGGTCATGGCTGTGAAGCGGGGGGCCGTCGACTATCTGGCGAAGCCCGCAGACGCCGATGATGTTTACGCCGCCCTGATGGCGGAACCTCACGATAAGGCCGATCCGCCGGAAAATCCCATGTCCGCCGATCGCGTGCGTTGGGAGCATATTCAGCGGGTGTATGAGCTATGTAACCGCAACGTGTCAGAAACAGCACGACGCCTGAACATGCACCGGCGGACCCTGCAGCGCATACTCGCCAAGAGAGCGCCAAAATAATTCGGCAATTTTCGCACGGCTTTCATTTCAGGAAAATTACCGTCTAACCTCAAACCTGACAGGTCAATAGCCAATAGGATCGGCCAGATTCTGGAGGCGATTGGCGGCCGTTTCGTAGGCTCTGAGAAGCACCGTCTTTCTTCGGGCGCCCGACAGTTTCTCGGTTTCCGCCGGTCTAAGTATATCGGCACCATAACGATCCGCGATGATCACACCTTCGGATTCCGGAATTATTTCGACGGGAAACTCCGCATTGACGGCGAAATAGTAGGTGTCGCAAAAGTCCTTATAGTCCGGCCACTTTTGATCGACCCTGTAATCTTCCAGACTTGATTTGATTTCGATAATCCAAATGTCGCCATTGCGGTTGATCGCGACCAAGTCCGCACGGCGGTTGTTCCTGAGCGTCACCTCTGAAACCGTAGAAAATCCGAGGGACTTCAGTAGTCGGCAACTGCCGCGCAGAATATCGAAAGCTGCGGGTGAAATACGGCCGTCACTATAGGTTTCCTCGGCGTTTTTGTTCTGTCCTGCCACGAGCGGTTCTTTTGCAAATCTCGTTGAAAAACTCATTCCCTCGGGGATCATAGACAGGGAGATCGCGGAATGAAATATGACTCCGGTGTTTTTTCTGCCAACCGGTACTGGTGACATTCGCGTATATAAACTGGAATTTATGTGACACATCACTCAGATATGCTAGAAAGCTCTACCTCAAATGTCTTTTGACTATCTCTTCACCAGCTTAGCTGTGACGCATTCTCGCTTAACAGGACAATCATCCCACCCATGAATACGAAAACTGCCGAGTCAGATCAGCACGCTGAGTTTGAACAGGCCGTTATGACCGGTCTGTCTCTCCCGCAAAAGTCCATACCCTGCCGCTTTTTGTACGATGAACGGGGTTCGGACCTGTTTGAGCAGATTACCCAGTTAGACGAGTATTATCCGACGCGTACCGAAGTCGCGCTTTTGAATGCGGTGCGTTATGATATAGCCCAGGCTGTCGGTCCGGGTGTCGCTCTTGTCGAACTGGGATCCGGTTCAAGTACAAAAACTGAAATTCTAATCGAAAGCATGTCGGATCTCGCGGCTTACGTGCCCATAGAAATCTCCGAAACCGCCCTCGCCGGAGCGACGGCCAAACTGTCTAAAAAATTCCCGGATCTCAGAATTTTTCCGGTGAGCGCCGATTTCAGTAATACCGTGACCTTCCCGGAAGAGGTTCGTCAGTTTCCGAAGTTCGGCTTTTTTCCGGGATCCACAATCGGTAATTTTGAAACTGACGATGCCATTGGTCTTCTGGCCACCCTCAGGCGCATACTGGGTGAGAACGGATTGCTGTTGATCGGTGTGGATCTCGACAAATCAACGGATATTCTTCTGCCGGCCTATGATGACGCCAAAAATGTAACGGCCGAATTCATTATGAATATTCTCACCCGGATAAACAGGGAGCTGGATGGTAATTTCGATCGCTCCAGGTTCAGCTATGTTGTCCAGTATAATGAGCAATTTTCGCGTGTTGAAATGTACATTCAGAGCGACGCCGATCAAACCGTTGAAGTCAGGGGAACTGAATTTTTCTTCAAAAAGTCGGAGCGAATATTTGTTGAATTTTCCCACAAATACTCGGTTGAAGGCTTCAAAAATCTGGCAAATAATGCCGGCTGGCGGTCCAGGGATTACTGGATTGACGGGGATAACCTATTCAGTATCCATTTGCTGGAGAATACTCTTAAGTAATTTGTTTCTGATGTGTTTGGTTAATTTCCTCACACCAGTTACAATAATTAATTAGCCGGGAATAAATCCCTCATAGCCGTTGTAGTAAAATGTGAAACCAGTGCCGGCATCATGGATCTCCACAGAGCAATAGTGCGGGAAATACCTTTTTTGAGAAGATTTGCGCGTGGATTGACCCGAGACAGATCCAACGCTGATGATCTGGTGCAGGATTGCGTGGAGCGGGCGCTGACACGTCTGCATTTATTTGATCGGACTCGAAATCTGCGTGTCTGGCTGTATACGATTTTGAGAAACATCCACATAAACAATTTGCGACGACAAACAAACAGGGGTGTCCATGTTGTTTTAGATGAGGTTCCGGAGTTCCATCTTACCGAAGAAGCCACGCAGCATTCGAACCTCGTGGTTGGCGAAATTTTGAAGGCCCTGGACTCCTTACCACTGGCACAGCGGGAAGTGATATTGCTGATAACTGTTGAACAGGTGAGTTACACGGAAGCTGCCGAAGTTCTGGATGTTCCCATCGGCACCGTGATGTCGCGCCTGAGCCGGGGCCGAAATAGATTACGCGAACTGCTCGGTGAGCTGGAAAAGCCGGGTTTGAGAGAAGTGAAATGATTGAGCAACGGAAATTCAGCGAGACAGATTTCCACGCCTATATTGACGGCGAGCTCGACCGTGAGACTCAGCACGAAGTTGAGGCGTGGCTGGACGCGAATCCTGAAGACAAGGCGCTGGTTGAAAACTGGAAGTTACAAGGCGATCTCCTCAGGCAACATTTTGATCCCGTTCTCCAGGAACCCATGTCCGGACAGTTGGATGCCGAGTTAAAGAATAGGTCGGCCAAGAATCAGATCAGGCAATGGTCACGG
>JANQOC010000285.1 GCA_028279265.1 Hyphomicrobiales bacterium | reverse complement strand
GCCAGTGTTTTCAAGCTGAAGAACGAACCGCGGTTTTTCATAACCTTGAAAATGGAACAAAATTCCACAGGCTGATCAAGGAAAGGACCTTCAATTTCCGGTGAACGCCGGGCTCAGGGCTTCCAGAAGGGCTCAAATAAATAGTGAATTTCTGAGGTGGCTTTTACTGGATGGTGGAAAAAAGGGTCCATGTCAATCGACATGGACCCTGGGGTTGCTACTCGGTCCCGGAAGACCTGTAACAGGAGATCTACTGCATGGTTGCTTTTGGCTTAACTGTCGGCCAGTTTGCATCCGCTTTCTTAATTTCTCCGGGGACGTCACGCTGCCATCGCGACTGCACGCGTTTGCTGAAATTCAGATAGAGTTTTCCATCATGAATTGTCCAGGCCTTTGGATCGATGGGTGCGAGGCTGCCGCGCGCAACGGCATAGGCGCAGTAGCCGCCATATTGCGGTGCGTATTTGGCGGGTTCCGCGATAAACTTGTCCCTGTTTTCAGCGCTGGCAAAATACCAGGTAGCGCCTTCCCATTGGTGCGAGAACTG
Source organism: Hyphomicrobiales bacterium (assembly GCA_028279265.1). Classification (GTDB taxonomy): domain Bacteria; phylum Pseudomonadota; class Alphaproteobacteria; order Rhizobiales; family CAYWUX01; genus JANQOC01. The sequence continues at coordinate 3,753 of JANQOC010000285.1, read as the reverse complement.
CTTGTTACCGGCGACATGTTTGTTGTCGACAAAATAGGCAACTGGATCAGCGCCTTTGATGGCGATACCTTTATCATTGGCATTGTGGCTTGTGCCCGCGAAAGACTGTGAAACCGCGGCCATTAAAAGAAACAATCCGACGAGAATTCCCGTCCCTGTGAGATAATATCTGATATTGCTATTGATTGTGACACTATTCATGGTGACATCCCTGGTGCGTGGTTGGCGTTGTCGCTTAAATGGTTATGAATAGGCACATAACAACGCCCAAATTATAACATGTTTGTAACGAGCACCGCCCTGCAGATCAGTCTTTCGTGAACATGCTTGTCAAATTTTCCAGGGTTTGACCAGCTTTGAACCGGATAAACCGGAATTCTTCCCCCTGGCTTTCAAATCCGAAGACCGGATCATAGGGTTTGGCATTATAGTAAAAATGATTGGTGAACATGTAGGCGCCGGTATCGTGCACAAAAACAAGGTCCCCGGGCACCAGTTCCGGCAGCGGTCTTTCATGAGCGATGATATCGCCTGAAAAACACAGCGGCCCGGCAACGTCCTGGGGAACTTTGGTTCCGGATTTCACTTGACCGTGGGAATTAAGGGCCGTAACCCGTTTTGCCCAATCCTCGGGTTGAAATATCGTTCGCATCAGATTGTGCCCGCCCGCATGGCAGAGGGCGATGGGACGTCCTCCCATGGTTTTCGTATACGCGATCCGGGCGATGGTGAAAGCGTTTTTGGCAACAATGGCGCGGCCAAACTCCGTAATGACTTTATAGGATCCGTCAAAAAGTTCCGGTGATGAGGCCTGAAGCGCTGATGCATAGTCTTCAAAGGTCGGTGAATCGTCGTCGCTCTCAAAGTTGACGGACAATCCACCCCCGATATCGATGGTTCGGACCTGCTGATTTCCGACCCTGTCATTGATCTCACGGGCAAGGCTCAGGATGGCCTCGGCTCCCTCGGTCATGAGCGAAAGGGGACTGCCCACGGATCCCACATGAACGTGGAGGGCATTGAGAAAATTGTGAGTCTGGTAGAGGTCGAGCAGTTGTTCCCGCACTCCAGGATCCTGAAGTCCAACGCCAAATTTTGACGTGAGGGTTGCCGTGCTAGAAAGAGCGACAGATCCGGCGCCAATTTGTGGGTTGATGCGAAAGCCGACAATCGAGGTCGAGGTTTGATTGCGGAAATAGTCCGCAACAATCTCGAATTCCTGGAAATTATCGATATTGATGGCGATACCGAGATCCAGAGCCTGCAGGATTTCGTCCGTTTTTTTCACCGGACCGTCAAAAACGATATTCGGGAACGGAATTTCTGCTTTTTTGGCCAGTTCAAACTCGCCCGGACTGGCGACCTCGGCCCCCATTCCTTCGGAACCGATAACTTCGAGGATAGGGACGTATAAATTCGATTTCACAGCGAAAGTGTGCAGGAAATGATCCGGGAAAGTCCGGGTCAATCTCCGGACGGTATTTCTAAGTCCGTCGATATCCACCATTGATAGGGAATCGCAATCTGCCAGCAGTCCCTGGGCCACAATGGCCTGGCATACTTGTGATTTTCGTGGGTTCAAATAGTCGTCGGTCATAATCTACCGGCTCATCAATTTGCTGTTATCGAAGTTCGTCAGGAACCCACTGTGACAGTGTGGTCTGGTCTTTTTTTTGGGCACGAATTTCTGTTTCGTCTCGCGTTGTGGTCCAAATTTGCAATCGACCTCGGAAAAAGGGCGTAATTTTCTCTCCCGTCATAAAGGCTGGAAGGGCTAAATGGCAACCTCAATAAGCTTGGAAACATTGCAATTACACTATAATAAAATGTACTAGATATCAGAATATTTTGTAATTTGGACGTTCAGGACTAAAAGACTATTTATTGTGTCGTGTGCATGAAATTTGTCTCAGGCACCTGAATTTAGGAAGGAAAGCTCATGAGCTTAGAAGAATCCCTGGCAAAACTCAGGGAAGCAAGTGCAAAGAAAGCGCCGCCGGAAAAACGCGCTGTTCTTGCAGGAGCGGTTCAGCAACTGCGGGACTCCGGAATGCTGGAAAAAACAGTGAAAGTCGGGGATAAATTGCCGCCTTTCAACTTACAGAATGCGGATGGAACAAGTGTTTCTTCGGCCGATCTTTTGGCCAAAGGTCCATTGGTCATGACCGTTTTCCGGGGACCCTGGTGACCTTACTGTAATGCAGAGCTGTATGCTTTGCGTGACATTGTTGATGAACTTGCCGAACACAATACCACATTAGTGGCCATTACCCCGAACACGACCGAGCACAGTCAAACGCTGGTTGAAAAACACAAGCTGAATTTCCCCATGCTCAGCGATCCCGGAAACAATTACGCAGCAGAGCTGGGTATCCGTTTCACAGTCCCTCCGGAAGTCAAGGAGATCTATCAGGGCTTCGGTATCGACATGGAGGGGACGAATGGCGATGACAGCTGGACGCTGCCCATACCCATGCGGATTGTTGTCGACAGGGACGGTACGGTTAAAGTCGCCGATATCGACCCGGATTACACCCGCCGACCTGAACCATCGAAAACTTTAAACGACGTCAAGTCGTTGTAATCACGAAAATTGTTTTATCCAGGGTCTGTTTTTACAGACTCTGGATTTTTATTGTTCGTTTCACATTATAGATCTGGTAATCTAATTCATCGAAATCCCCACGGCGGGCATTTCGGCCGAGCCGGTCTCATCTTTGTTATTGTTGCGTAATCAAGTCGGGCACCCATGACGGACAACAACACGAGCACCCAACAAAAAACCCGAACAAAGACAAAAGTCGAACGGCCAAGATTGCATAAGGTCATCCTTGTCAATGATGACTATACGCCCCGGGAGTTTGTTGTCACCGTCCTCAAATCCGTCTTTCACATGAACGAAGCCGGGGCTTTCCGAGTCATGCACACAGCCCATGTGCGAGGAACCTGTGTCGTCGCTGTTTTCACAAGGGACGTTGCGGAAACAAAAGCCAGCGAGGCCACCGAGCTTGGACGCGCTTCGGGCTATCCGCTGCAATTTACGACGGAACCGGAAGAATAGAGTTTTCAGAACAGAATTGGCGGGCCGATCAGACTTCCGTCCAGACCGCGAGTTCATATCCGTCGGGGTCCGTGAAATGGAACCTGCGACCTCCGGGGAAATCAAAAATCTCACGAACAATTTTTCCGCCGGCATTCGTAATATTGGTCTGGGTGCGTTCAAGATCGTCCGAATAGAGCACAACGAGCGGTTGACCGGGATGGACCTCCTCGGACAGCTCAAAGCCGCCCTTCATCTGACCGTCATTAAATTCACAATAATTGGGCCCGTAGTCCGTAAACGTCCAGTTGAAGGCCGTGCCGTAAAATGATTTGCTTTTTTCAATATCGCGAACAGGGAATTCGACATAATTGATCCGGGTCTGCTGGCTGGATTGATTCATGCATACCTCGATCCGCTGGAATAATGGAGTCACCGGTTTATGTGTCCTCGAATGGCGGACACGGCTTAGCTGCAGGATGACTCAAACCGGGAGAATAATCAAAGTCGAAATTATCAAATCGTTTAGTCGGGAAGGTAGCAGGGCGATGGGATCAGCTATCAACAAATTCCACTAAACATTGATGGCTTCCTGTGCCCCCGACACTTTACGATGAAATTCCGCCAGCTCTTCTTCAGTGAGCTTCTCCACTTCGAGCCTGAATTCAAACTTGTTCTGGTCAAACCATTGTTGAAGTTTCGTTCGAATTTCT
>JANQOC010000284.1 GCA_028279265.1 Hyphomicrobiales bacterium | reverse complement strand
TGTGCCGCCAGAAGCGTTCTTTTATCCGGCGTATCAATGCCGTAATAGTCCGGATGCGTAATAGGAGGTGAGGCGATGCGCGTATGAACCTCCTTGGCGCCGGCGTCATACATCATCTGAACAATTTTCGACGATGTCGTACCGCGGACGATGCTGTCATCAATGAGCACAATACGTTTGTTCTCAACCATACCGCGGTTGGCGCTATGTTTGAGTTTCACACCCAGGCTGCGAATTTGCTGTTCCGGCTCAATGAAGGTCCTGCCGACATAATGGTTGCGGATAATTCCCAGTTCAAAATCGATACCCGAGGCCTGGGCGTAACCGATGGCTGCCGGTACGCCGGAATCCGGTACGGGAATGACAACGTCGGCATCGACAGGAGATTCCAGTGCCAGCTGCCGTCCCATTTCCTTGCGGACATCGTAGACATAGCGGCCGCCGACAACGGAATCGGGACGCGCGAAATATATGTATTCGAAAACACAGGGCCGGGGTGTGCGTTTGGGAAAGGGACGGTGGGATTCTATTCCGTCCTTATCGATAACAACGACTTCACCGTTTTCAATTTCGCGGACAAATTTTGCGCCTATGATATCCAGGGCACATGTTTCCGAGGCCAGTACCGGCGCTCCGGCGAGATCACCCAGGACCAGTGGCCGAATACCCAGGGGATCTCTGGCCCCGATCATCTTTTTGTTGGTCATGCCGACAAAGGCATAGGCCCCTTCGATCTGCAGCAGGGCATCAATAAAGCGCTCGATAAAACGGCTCTTGGGACTCTGAGCGACCAGATGCAGGATAACTTCCGTATCCGATGTCGATTGGCAAATCGCTCCTTCCCGTATCAACTCTTTTCTCAAGGTAAGGGCATTGGTCAGATTGCCATTGTGACAGATTGCGAAACCGCCGGTATCAAGTTCAGCAAACAGGGGCTGAACGTTCCTGAGGATCATGCCACCGGTTGTTGAATACCGGTTATGTCCAATTGCAACGCTGCCGCTCAATCGGTCAATGATGGGCTTTTGCGTGAAGTGGTCCCCAACCAGACCCAGCCGCCGCTCCGAGTTGAACCGGTTGCCGTCGAAACTGACGATCCCGGCTGCTTCCTGACCGCGATGCTGTAATGCATGAAGTCCCAGCGCCGTAAGGGCGGCTGCATCCTGCTGTCCATAAATGCCGAACACGCCGCATTCTTCATAGAGGCGGTCTTCGCCGTAGCGGTCATAGGTTTCCCCGACCGACGGGGCAACTGATTTATGATTGTCTGGCATTTATCATTTCTCCCGCTGAACTAACTCATGCCAACTGAACTAGTTTTGCGCTGCCTGTGTTCCTTCAAGCAACTGATTGAGGCCGCGCCGTTCGCCCGGGCGGTAACCCTGGTTGCCTGAATTCGCGACATCGGGGATCGGTCTGACGGAACCAGATTGCTGATCAGAACCACCGACAGCTCCCGGAATAACGGATGCAGGATTTTCCGGCAACAGAGATATGATGATATCCCCGGTCTGTTGAATGATGGGGAGGGATTGGGCATTCTGAACCCATTGGGGTTGGTCTTCCTGGGGAACGAGCCAGCTGAAGAACAGATAGGCGATAACCACCAAAACCAATCCTCGGGCCAGTCCAAAAACAAATCCAAGGGTCCGGTCCAAGGCCCCGATTCGGCTGTCCAGCACCTTGTCGGCAACCCTTACGGTGATGAGGCTGACAACAATCAAAACGAAAATGAATATTCCGGCGGCAAGGACGATATCGGCCAGTACTTCGGGAGAAATATATCCCCGGACGACATCGCGATACTGAGGCCAGAAAATCAAAGTGGCAACGGCGGCGAGCGCCCAGGACAAAATAGCCAGAACTTCACGGGTCAATCCTCGAAGCATCGCGAGGAATCCCGAAATAAGCATGATGACTACCAGTCCGACATCAAGCCAGGACAATGGCATGGGATCAAATCCTTTGTTTTACGCCCGCACCAACCATTTTTCCGATATAAAAACAACCGAATAATGTCAGCTTATAGCAAAACATACACAATTCCACAGTATCTCTTAAGAGACCGCTGACATTTTTTCAAGTGTTTGAGAATCTTTAGTAAAATCAATAGTTAAGCGGCTTAGATGAGAAACCGGATGAAGCTCAATTCCGTCTACGGATTGTTTTATGTCCGTATGATCCGGAAGAGTGGCGGATTTGAAGCCAAGTTTGTCTGCTTCCTTTAGTCTGTTTTGCATATGACCCACGGATCGGATAGCTCCGGACAGGCTAACCTCACCAAAATATACGCGGTCCGCCGGCAGGGGAATTGCAGAGCGGGCGGACACCAGGGCGGCGGCGGCGGCGAGATCGGCGGCGGGTTCGCTGATCTTCAGGCCTCCGGCCACATTGAGGTAAACGTCACAGCCGCTGAAAGGAACACCGCAGCGGGTTTCCAGAACCGCCAGTAACATGGACAGCCGATTGGAATCCCAGCCAAGGACCGCCCGTCTGGGTGTCCCCAGTGATGACGGCGCAACGAGTGCCTGAATTTCAACAAGAAGGGGCCGGGTGCCTTCGATGCCCGCAAAAACGGACGTACCCGGGTTTTTTCCGTCGCGCTCACCAAGAAACAAGGCCGACGGATTCTCCACTTCTACAAGACCCTGATTCCGCATTTCATAGACACCGATTTCATCCGTCGGTCCAAAACGATTTTTGACCGCTCTCAGTATGCGAAACTGGTGTCCCTTGTCGCCTTCGAAATAGAGGACCGTATCGACCATGTGTTCTACGACCTTCGGCCCGGCGATCTGACCTTCCTTGGTTACATGACCCACAAGGATCAGTGTCGTGTGGGATTTCTTGGCAAACTGGATGAGTTTCTGAACGCAAGCACGCACTTGGGACACCGTGCCCGGTGCCGAATCGAGTTCGCTGGACCACAAAGTCTGAATGGAGTCGATAATCAGGAGATCAGGTGCATCTTCCGAATTCAGAGTGGCCAAAATATTGGCGAGGCTGGTTTCTGCGGCGAGGGCGACCGGCGCCGTTTTTAAACCGAGCCTGTCCGCCCGCAAGCGCACCTGTAGCGTGGCTTCCTCACCGGAAAAATATACCGCCTTGCGTTTGGCATTAGCGAGATTCGCCGCAATCTGCAGCAGAAGGGTGGATTTACCGATCCCCGGTTCACCGCCAACGAGTATCGCTGATCCCGGCACCAGGCCGCCGCCTGTAACCCTGTCGAGTTCCTGATTACCGGTGGTTGTACGTGGGGTGGTATCGACGTCCCCATCCAAAGATTCCATGGGCACAATACGACCCTTGGACATGGCTCGTAACGGTCCCGCACCGATACCCGCACTATCGGATTGATCTTCGACAATGGTATTCCATCCATCGCAAGAAGAGCATTTGCCTTCCCATCTGGCGGTCTTGGCGCCACAATTCTGGCAAGTGAAGCTCAAAGTGTTTTTTCGGGCCATCGATGTTCCGACCTTTTTTCAGTTCTGCATGATTACGCTAACTGTGGGAATACGAACTCTTATAGACTCTCGGTAGTCTCGGGCTTAGACGTGTCAGCACTTCATAGGAAATGGTTCCCGCCCGCGCCGCGACGTCATCCAGAGAAATATTATCGCCAATCAGTTCAACGAACTGACCACGCTCCAATTTGCTTTGCGGGACATCCGTTGTATCAACTGCGATAAGGTCCATTGAAACCCGCCCGATAACGGGAGCCAGATGGCCGGCAATGGCCACACAGGTCGGGCTCTGCTGATTGCTGGATCCCAGCGCTCTGATATAACCATCAGCATAGCCGACCGATACCGTCGCAATTCGGCTCTGGCGCGTCAGAGTGTAGTCAGCACCGTAACCGACGGATTCCCCGGCTTCCATGGTTCTGATCTGAACGAGCCGGCCATACAGATGCATGACGGTTTTGAGAGCCCGTTCTCCGGAATTCAACGGCCAGGATCCGTAAAGGGCAATGCCCGGGCGTACGAGATCAAAGTGATAGGCCGGTCCCAGCAATATTCCGGCGGAGTTCGCAAAACTCGCCGGTGTTTCGGGAAACACCGTCCGACACCGTTCGAATCTCTCTAGCTGCAGGGTATTGAAGGGATGAGAAACGTCGTCGGCACAGGCCAGATGACTCATGATCAAAGCGACTTCAATTGATTCCAGCTCGCTGTCCAATGGATTGTCACCGGCAATCTCATCTATTCCTAGTCCGAGACGGTTCATGCCCGTATCGATGTGGAGGGCTGCAGGCAGGGGAGTTTTCTCGGTTCTGCAAAAGTGCCCCCAGTCCCTGATTTCATCCCTGCTGTTAAGAACCGGGCGTAGATTGTGGGTTCTGTAAAATGATGCGGCTTGCGGGAACAGGCCATCGAGAACATAGATATCTGCAGTGGCATTGACAGAGCGGAGTTCCTTGGCTTCAGCAGGTGTGGCAACAAAAAAAGTGTGGCAACCGGCATTCGTCAGGGATTTGGCGACTTCAGAAATGCCAAGGCCGTAAGCATTGGCTTTGACGACGGCCGCACAGATACAGTCGCGGGTCTGGCCCTTGAGAAACTGGTAGTTGCTGACCAGAGCTTCGAGATCAACATAGATAAATCCGTGATCTTCGCAGGGGCGGACTTCCCTAACAATTTCTTCCATCTCCGCCGATACGCCTTCTTCCAGGTTTCATCAATACTCGTTCCTTTCGGGAAGGTGATCACTTGACTGCAAATTCTGGAACCGCGTTATCTCACCGGCGAATTGCAGTTTGACCGTGCCTGTCGGACCATGGCGCTGTTTGCCGATGATCACCTCGGCGAGTCCGTGAACCCGGCTCATTTCATCCTGCCACCGCTGGTGTTCCTCGATCTTGTTGTGAGCCGGTTCACTGCGTTGCACATAATACTCTTCCCGATACACAAACATAACAACATCCGCATCCTGTTCAATAGAACCGGACTCCCTGAGGTCGGAAAGTTGCGGTCTTTTATCGTCCCTATTTTCCACCTGTCTGGAAAGCTGGGAAAGAGCAATGATGGGAACCTTGAGTTCCTTGGCCAGGGCTTTAAGGCCGGTGGTAATTTCGGTGACTTCCTGCACACGGCCCTCGCTCGCTTTCTTCGAAGAGCCGGTCAGCAATTGCAGGTAATCGACAACGATAAGCCCAAGCCCAAATTGCCGCTTCAGGCGCCGGGCCCGCGCCGCCAGTTGTGCCACCGTGATACCGCCGGTGGGATCAATATAGAGCGGCAGTTCCTGCAATTCCTGTGTCACGGAAACGAGATTTTTAAATTCATCCTCGGTGATCATGCCCCGACGAATTTTTTCCGAGGGAATGCCCGCCTGTTCGGAAATGATCCGGGTCGCCAACTGTTCCGAGGACATCTCAAGGGAGAAGAAGCCAACCACGGCTCCATCGACAGCTTCCTCGCTGCCATCGGGAGCTTTTTCCGTCCGGTAAGCCTTGGCGATATTGAAGGCGATGTTTGTGGCCAGGGATGTTTTCCCCATGGATGGGCGTCCCGCCAGGATAATGAGGTCCGATGACTGCAATCCACCCATTTTGAAATCAAGGTCTGTCAGGCCCGTGGCCAGACCGGACAAATGGCCGTCACGCTGATAGGCGCTGTTGGCCATATTGATCGCATCGGTCAGGGCATTTGAAAAAGAAGCGAACCCGGTTCCGTATTTCCCCGACTCGGCGATCTTGTAGAGCTTCTGCTCGGCTTCCTCGATCTGTTGAGCCGGCGGATCGTCGATACTCGAATCATAGGCGACATTGACCATGTCCTCGCCGATGATAATCAGGCCCCGGCGGACAGCCAGATCGTAAATCATCTGACCGAAGTCTTCTGCGTTAATAACCGTTGTTGCTGCAGCCGCCAGCCGCCCCAGATATTGCGGGACGGTAATCTCGCCAATTTTCTCTTCGTTTTCAAAGAACGTCTTCAGTGTAATCGGGGTGGCTTGTTTGCCCGACTGAATAAGTTTTGCCGTGGTTTCGAAGATTCGGGCGTGTACCGGGTCGAAAAAATGTTCGGGCGACAGAAAACTCGAAACACGGTCAAAAGCTTCATTATTGACCATTATGGCGCCGAGCAGGGCCTGCTCGGCTTCGATATTGTGGGGCGCTACGCGGAATTCAACTTCATCGCCTGAAGCGCCGGACGGGTTTGTGTGTAAATTTTCCATGGCCGCACCCTAAGCGATTCGAACGTCGGGAAAGCGTGCCAATTTTGCTTCTCCCCCTAATCCACTCAATGCACAAGGGGACGAATTTCCTGAAAATAATTATTGATCAGAGGACTGATTTGATGGGTGATTACGACTCAATTACCGGGCTATACGGCGATGGCCGGGCATATCGCCGGCGAGTTTTTGTAACTCCAGCTCTCTTTCAGCCATATAATTGCGGGTGATCGGCAAGCTATCCACTTTTTTGGCCAGCTGGATCTGGAATACCATCAGATGCTGGAACCGAAATGCTGCTTCAGAGCCCGCGAGATAAAATTCCCACATGCGGCAAAATCTTTCATCCATCAGTTCGACGGCCTTCGGCCATGACGCGCAAAAACGTCTTCGCCAGCGTTTCAGTGTTTCTGCGTAATGCAATCTCAATATTTCAATATCCGTGGCCAGAAGACCGGATTTTTCGATGGCCGGAAAGACTTCGCTCAGGGCAGGAATATAACCGCCCGGGAATATATACTTGGAAATAAAAGGATTTGTGACCGTCGGTTTTTCAAATCTGCCGATAGAATGAATGACAGCGACACCGTCATCTGTCAGTAAATCGAAAATTTTGTTGAAGTAGGTGCCATAATGCACGGTACCCACATGCTCGAACATGCCGACGGATATGATGCGATCGAATTTTTCTTCGAGATCGCGGTAATCCCGGTGAACAAAATGCACGCGATCGTCAACCCCGGCTTGTTGGGCGCGATCACGGGATGTCCTGAGTTGCTCGTCCGATAAGGTAATCCCGGTGACGTCGACATTGCCCAGTTCCGAGAGGTAAAGGCCAAGTCCGCCCCAACCCGAACCGATATCCAGAATTTTCTGGCCATCGCGAATATCCAACTTGGCTGCGAGATGTCTTTTTTTGGCGCGCTGGGCCTCTTCAAGATGTTGAATTCCTCGATCAAAATAAGCGCAGGAATATTGTTTGTCCGAGTCCAAAAACAAATCATAAATGCGGCCATCAATGTCGTAGTGATGGGCGACATTTCTATGGGACCGTCCCGAGGGATTGAAATGGGCAAATTTTTTGGTCAAAAGGCGAAACTTCGTAACCCCGTCAAGACGCGAGGAATAGTTGGAAGTTTCCGCATTGGACAAAACGACTTCCAGAAAGTCGTATATAGAGCCGGCTTCCATGACAAACCGGCCATCCATATAGCCTTCGCCGAGACGAAGTGCAGGATTCAAAGCCAGGGAAATTTCAAAGGATTTGTCGCAAATTCTGGCGACAACCCGAGTCCCGGTTCCGTCGCCGAATGTATGCTTCTTCCCAACTGAATCAATGATGCACAAGTCGCCGGTTTTCACAATCCTCTGCAAAAGAATTCTCAGCGGCGTAAACATAGCGATCAGTCGTATTATTGATCCCGGTTAAAATTTTATCCGAGGGACGCTCTGGAACTTATGCAATCAATCTCAGAAGATCCCTCCGCTCAACCATAATTTAATCACTCCTGAATCCAGTTTTCAACCTAAATTCAAGTTGATATACGAGTTGTCGAATACATCGCCCCTGACCGTAGTTGGAGCAGGAGTCCTTTTGATTATTATGAAGTGAATAGAGAGGACTCCTCATCTTGCAGTTCTACCGGCCGTATTTGTGACCCTGGGATCAGGCGGATTTATCGGCTTCGGTTTCTGTCCCCTCTTGAACTTCGCCGTCGGCATCCTGGGTTGCGGCGGCCTCCTGTTCATCTGCTGTATCGCCTCCGTCATCTTCGTTATCCCCGGCAAGGCGTTCCTGCGCGGTTTTTGCTGTTTCCTCATCTTCGAAAATCTCATCCGCATCAAATTGATCCAGCGGTTCATTATCATCATCGTCAAATTCGTCGCGAATGGACTCGCCGCGAGCCTGACGCTCGGCTTCCTCTTCGGTACGCGCGACATTTACGATTACACTGACTTCAACTTCAGGATGGAGATTGATTTGCACATTGTGAAGCCCCAGCTCCTTAATGGGTCTGTCGAGCATAACCTGCCGTCGTTCGACAGAGCATCCTCCCTCGGTGACAGCGTCCGAGATATCGCGGGTCGAAACAGAACCATACAGTTGACCTGAGTCGCCGGCCTGGCGAATAATGATAAAGGTTTGGCCGTCAACTTTTTCGGAAACACCTTCGGCCTCTTTTTTCTCTTCCAGATTGCGGGCTTCAAGTTGCGCTTTCTGGGCCTCGAAAAGCTGTTTGTTGGCGGCATTGGCTCTCAGTGCTTTGCCTTGGGGCAAAAGATAGTTGCGTGCAAAGCCATCCTTGACCTGAACGATATCTCCCATTTGTCCGAGCTTGGCGATGCGTTCGAGTAAAATTATTTCCATGGTCTATACTCCTTTGATTCATGCATTTTGTAGTTGGCGCCGGATGACACCGGTAATTTTTTGACTCCCGTTACTCCCTTTAACGGTCTCGCAGCCGGAACAACGGTTCACCGACGCCGACAATCGTAACGATGATGCTCATCCACGGAATCAGGATGAGGCTCAGATAAGCCGCGATCAAAAGCAGGTTCCTGAGCGAACTTTTGCGCGACAGCACGTGAAGAACAAACAATCCCATGATCAGATAGGCCGTGGTGATGGCGCCGACAAATCCGGACGCGGCCAGACCCGGCAAACCCGGCAGAAACGAAGCTGCGAGCGCGGCGACAAAAATGATGAGCAGGACTTTTGGATATTCAATTTTTGCAATGTCGGGCCAGGGGCGACGCAGGAGCTGCGTGTGCTTTGTGATCCTTCCTGCGAGCCAAAGGTTCACCAGATTCGTAGACAGCCAGAGCGTGGCGGACGCCGCAGGCAGAACCCGTGGCAGTATTTCCGTGAGACTGTTGAGAAAATTCTGATTGATATTCGGACTGTCGGAACCTTCCGGTGCACGAAAGGCCTGCGTAATCATTTCATTTATCGCTGCCTGATAGCTTTCATAAGTGGATCCGATCATGAAAATACTGATGGTCGCCAGCACACCGGCCATCAGTGCAATGGCGATGATAACATTTCCAAATGGATACCACTCCGCCGTTTGCGTTGCGGCTTGATGAGCGTTGTCAGGTTGTGCGTTTTCAGGTTGCCCGTTGTCGGATGTAATTTGTGCCGTTTGCTGGCGCTGCAGAAATAGCAGGTAACAGACGATGTAGGCGGGGACCGAAATAGTCAGTGCGTGCAGGAACGCAACTTTCAATCCGAATGCGGGTAACAGGACAAACAGGGCCGAAAAAATAGCGATGAACGCATAGGCGGGGCTCCACCCGAGGCCAACGACATAATGGGGAAGAAGGGCGACGTAAAATAGTGGCGAGGCCAGTACCGTTCCGGTTGCCATGAAGGCAAAGATGGCTGCGGAAACTAATCCGGCGGAAATGGCAATCGCTAATTGTACAATCATCTCTAGCTGTCCCGCTCGATGGCGGTTAGAGCCATTTTGCGATTACCGCCAATGGCCCAACCCGAATGCCAACATAGGCTGTTTAAACGACGGTCTGGATATCAACCGATCTGATAGGGTATGAGGCCCAAAAACCGTGCACGCTTGATAGCGCGGGCGAGTTCCCTTTGTTTCTTGGCCGATACCGCGGTAATTCGACTAGGAACAATTTTGCCGCGTTCGGAAATAAAGCGCTGCAGGAGTTTCACGTCCTTGTAGTCAATCTTGGGGGATGAATCGCTCGAGAACGGACACGTTTTCCGGCGTCGATAGAAGGGGCGTCGGCCCTGTCCTGAAGACATACTCATTGCGAATCTCCTTTGGCTTCCGGTCCACCGGCCGGGTTCGGTCTAGAGGGCGCGTCTCCACGGCTACCCCGGGAATCCCTGGGTCCGCCGAAGTTTCGCTGTCCCCGCGGCCCTCCGCGACGATCGTCACGGTCTGATTTGCGCATCATGACCGAAGGTTCCGTTTCGAATTCATCGACACGGATGGTCATGAATCTCAAAACGTCAGTCGACAAATTCATTTGTCGTTCCATTTCAGCCACCGCTTCATGAGGGGCATCGATATTGAACAGATTATAGTGGGCTTTCCGATTTTTCTTGATCTTGTAAGAAAGGGATTTCAAACCCCAATATTCGGATTTTTCTACCTTGCCGCCATTATCGGCAATAAGAGTTTCATAGGTCGTGGTCAAAGCCTTGACCTGCTGCGCCGAAATATCCTGACGCGCAAGAAATACGTGTTCGTACAAGGGCATGGGTGTGCCTTTCCTTTTCTAGTGTTTCGGCGCAAAGCCCCTTTTGAGCACAGGAAAGGCTCAATAGGTTTCTCGAAAGAGCGAAGACAGGGGAACGGGACAATCCCAGAAATTTTTTGCCGTCACCGATCGCAAATTCAATCAATCGCGACATCAGCGAAAAATTTCTTTTTCCTTTCAGCCTTCAGCCGAAAACGGTTCGGATGTTTTATAGTCCAGAAAATCAATTACGCAACCACTAATTGATACCGGAACCTTGTTACTAGGCAGAATTCATCACGAAAATTGCAAGCAAACCTTGACAGCCAGCCGGAAATGAGTGTCAAAAGCGGTCTTACAGAACCGTGGGCCGGATCTTGTTCTGTGAAATTAAGGATAAGATAGCGGCAACGGATTAATTGAGCACTTGAGACGATCATGACATTTGCTTTCACCTTCCCGGGCCAGGGCAGCCAGGCTGTTGGCATGGGAGCCGATTTGGCTGAAAATTTCACCGCTGCACGGGAAGTTTTTGATGAGGTCGATGAGGCGCTTGGACAAAAACTCTCTGATATAATGTGGCAGGGTCCCGAAGAAACGCTGAAACTAACGGAAAATGCCCAACCCGCCTTGATGGCCGTTTCCCTCGCCGTCATGCGTGTTCTTGAAAAAGATCACGGCTTTTCACTCAAGGACAGGGTTAAATATGTCGCCGGACATTCGCTCGGAGAATATTCAGCACTTGCGGCTGCCAATGCGCTCACGCTGACCGACACGGCACGACTCCTCAAAATACGGGGACAATCCATGCAGGCTGCGGTTCCCGTCGGCGAAGGGGCCATGGCCGCTCTTATGGGATTGGAGCTTGAAGAAGCCAAGAAACTGGCGGAAGCGGTTGCGCAGGATGAAGTTTGTCAGGCGGCCAATGACAACGGATCGGGTCAGGTTGTTCTGAGTGGTACAAAATCGGCGATCGACCGGGCTGTTGAACAGGCTTCGGAATTTGGCGCCCGCAGAGCGGTTCTGTTACCGGTTAGCGCACCCTTCCATTGCCAATTGATGCAGCCGGCGGCGGAACGCATGGCGGAAGAGCTGGGCAAAGTCACCGTTTCGGCACCGGATGTTCCCCTTGTCAGTAATGTATTGGCGAAAGATATTTCGGATCCCTCTGAAATAGTTGAAAAGCTGGTGGAACAGGTCACGGGAATGGTGCGCTGGCGGGAATCCGTGATGTATATGGCATCACAAGGGGTCGATACCGTTTTCGAGATCGGAACCGGCCGCGTGCTGTCTGGACTTGCTCGCCGGATTGAACGGAGTTTAACGGCCCATTCCATTGGCAGTGCCAAAGATTTTGACGAGGCCGTGTCGGTTTTGAGCTGAACCATCAACGGGCGCGACACCGGGTAACCAACGCAGAGAATTAGACGATTTTGTAGATACAAGAGTTTCAGGGACGATATCAAATATGTTCGATTTAACGGGAAAAGGCGCTCTTATCACCGGGACGACCGGAGGAATTGGCGCTGAATTGGCCAGAACCTTACACAAGGCTGGCGCGACAATTGCAATTTCAGGCACCCGGGAAGAAAAATTACAGGAACTCGCGGCTGAAATCGGCGACCGCTGTCATGTCGTGGCCTGTAATTTGCGCGATCGCGAAGCGGTTGCAAAGCTGCCTGAAAGAGCCGAGGAAGCCGTCGGTCAGCTGGATATTCTCGTTAACAATGCCGGCATAACAAAAGACAATCTTTTCATGCGTATGAGTGATGAAGAATGGGACGATGTCATTCAGGTGAACCTGTCATCGACATTTGCCATTGTTCGCGGCGCCCTTCGCGGAATGATGCGCCGCAGATATGGCCGGGTCGTCAATATTTCCTCGATCAGCGGCATTATCGGGAATCCGGGCCAGCCCAATTATGCCGCATCCAAAGCGGGGATGATCGGAATGACGAAATCTCTGGCCAGAGAAGTGGCAACCCGCGGTATTACGGCAAATTGTATTGCGCCGGGCTTTATCGAAACACCCATGACCGACGCCCTGACGGAAAAACAGGTCGAAGCGATCGCCATGGTCATTCCCGCCGGTAAATTCGGAAAGCCTTCTGATATTGCCGCGGCGACCCTTTATCTCGCCAGTGATGAATCCGGATATATGACGGGACAAACCCTGCATATAAACGGCGGAATGGTCATGCTTTAGGGTACAATTGTAGAATTCTCAATAAATCGATTGAAATAACAGTTGAACCGGTTTAGAGCTGCCTGAGTGAGCGCTGGCCAAGGGTAAAAATATGTGTTACCAAGCGCCGATTTGAGGAAGTCGTTCAAAAAATAGGAATTTCCCAAATAAATCGCCCGCTTAGCATGCTGAGAAATAGGCAATAATGGGCTCGATCCGTCAGGATCGAAAATCAAATAAAGAATTTGAAAGGAAGGTGAGTTGGAGCGATGAGCGATATTTCAGAACGTGTAAAAAAAATCGTAGTCGAGCACCTCGGGGTCGAAGCTGATAAGGTCACTGAAAAAGCAAGTTTTATTGACGATCTGGGCGCGGACAGCTTGGATACGGTTGAACTCGTGATGGCATTTGAAGAAGAATTCAGCTGCGAAATTCCCGATGATGCCGCCGAAACAATTCTCACAGTCGGTGACGCAGTCAATTTTCTTAAAGAAAACACTGCTTAAACCTCTACCGGTTCTTGTCTTAAAATCCTATAATTATTTCCCAGGCACAGACTTTCGCGTGGCTGCGTAATGTCATGTGTCCATGATTGAGTGCAAGAAAATGATTGCAGGAGTTTGACGGAAGTGTGCTTTCAGTAGGTTTGACGATTGATCAACGCACAAACCGGGACACTTTTTCAATCACAGAGAAAATTTGAGTTGTTAAATTATGGAAATGCGTCGGGTTGTTATTACCGGGCTGGGAATGGTTTCTCCACTCGGTTGTGGTGTTGAGGAAACATGGAGCCGCCTCGTCAAGGGCGACAACGCGGCGGAACGGATCGACAATTTTGAGGTCGACGATCTGTCCTGCCAGATCGCCTGCCAGATTCCCAGAGGGGACGGTTCAAACGGCACTTTCAATGCCGATGACTGGATGGAACCCAAGGAACAGAGAAAAGTCGACGACTTCATAATTTACTCCATGGCCGCGGCGGATCAGGCAATCAAGGATTCGGGATGGACGGCCGAAACCGAAGAGGATCGGTACCGTGCCGGCGTTCTTGTCGGTTCCGGAATCGGCGGTTTGCAGGGTATTGAAAAAACATCGCTCCTGCTTGCCGAGAAAGGTCCGCGCCGGGTCAGTCCGTTTTTTATTCCCGGACGTTTGATCAATTTGTGTTCTGGACAAATTTCCATCCGTCACGGTCTTAAAGGCCCCAATCATGCCGTTGTCACGGCCTGCTCTACCGGCGCTCATGCGATTGGCGATGCCGCGCGCCTGGTGGCGCTGGGCGATGCGGATCTGATGCTAGCCGGTGGCAGTGAATCTCCGGTCTGCCGTCTGTCCGTTGCCGGATTTGCGGCCTGCAAAGCCCTTTCCACTCATTTCAATGA
>JANQOC010000278.1 GCA_028279265.1 Hyphomicrobiales bacterium | reverse complement strand
TTTTATGCTCCATGACTGGGGCGGTGCCCTGGGCCTGACCTGGGCCTGCAACAATCCGTCACGCATCAAGGGACTGGCCTACACGCAAACCCTGATGGGAAATCTGAACTGGGATTACTGGCCGCCACACGTGTCGGATCTAATGCGACGCTTTCGTTCCGAAGAGGGGGAGGAACTCGTCCTCAATCAAAATTACTTTGTTGAGAAAATACTTCCGGCGATGGTCATACGCGACATTCCTCAGGAGGTTTTTGACGAATATCGGCGCCCCTATGCCAACGCCGGAGAAGATCGGCGGCCGACGCTGACATGGCCGCGGGAAATTCCCGTCGAAGGTGAGCCTGCCGACGTTCTGGAGCAAATCGAGACTTACATGACCTGGCTCAAGGGTTCGCCGCTGCCAAAATTGTTTATCCATTGCGAACCGGAAACCGTTCTTAAAGGCCATATACTTGAAGATGTGCGGAAAATTCCCAATCAGCACGAACTTACGGTTCCCGGATTGCACTATGTCCATGAAGACAGTCCGCACCAGATCGGGCAGGCCCTGTCAGACTGGTATGCGAAACTGGATTGAGGAGCTGCTGATACTCCAGGGACTATTTTCTCGGGAAGGCCTTCTCCTTGAGTGGACCCCTGGCTTGTGACGGTTGCTGGCTTGGGAGTATTTCTACCCTGGGGAGTTTGTCCTCAGATTTCGTTTTGAAGGCGGTGTTTAACACCTTTCGACATGCCGAAAGTCAGGGCCACCCCCCCGGTCGCAATGGCGGAAAGAATGGCAATCGTCACCGCATAGCTCCCGGTCCAGTCCTTGACGAGGGCAAAGAGAGAGGGTGCGACGACACCTGCCATAAAGGTAAAGAATGCCGCCCCAGAGACGGCCTGGCTGGTTTTATCCGGGCCTGCCACATCGGCGATTTCGGCAAGGAAAATACCATTCCACCCGATCGCCGAGGCACCGAGGCAGAAAAACAGACCATAGAGCCAGATCGCGGGCACTTCCGACGACAGCCCCAGAACAAGAAGCAGACAGACGGTCATTATCGCTCCGATGATCCGCATTGTCAGGGCATTGTAGCCGATCCGGTCGGCGACGGTGCCCCAGAACGGGCGACCTAAAGTTCCGCCAATTTGGGCTGTAGCCAGAAAAACGCCGGCCGCGATAAGTGTAAATCCAAGTTCCTCGACGAGAAAAGGACTGACGAAAGTCATGACGCACATCTGCACCGAGACAAATGCCATGGCGGCAAAGGTGAGATAGCTCAGGGGTTTCGACTGCAAAACGGCTTTCAGGGATGCCGATATCCTAAATTGACTGGCAGGGCGAAACTTACCTTTTGGCCCCCATCGCAGGCCGAGAATTCGGATAAGCACCAGGCTTACCAGACAGACACCGCCGACCGCATAGGCCGCAACCCGCCAGTCGAAAGTTTCCGTCAGAAAAGGTGTCGCAATCGCCGCGAGCACGCCACCGAGAGGAACGCCGCTCTGTTTCAGGGAAAATATCAGGCCGCGATTATGCACACTTGTTGCCCGGGCCAGCAAAACTGCCGAAGGCGGGTTGGTCAGACCATATCCAAGCCCGATCAAAACACTGCCGCAAATCAAACCCGAAAGTCCGCCGAAGGTGCTGACAATTGCGCCGGTACCGGATATCAGCAGGGCCAGTTGCAGGGTCAGGCGCGCCCCAATGGCAATGGTAATGGAACCGGCAATAAGGGAGCAGCACATGGCAGAGAACAGCACCAGCCCGACCTGGTAGCCGATAGCCGTCGCCGGCAATTCAAACTCACGCGCCAGGACCGTGGCAGCCGGGGTAAAGACAAGATTGGCCCAGGTGGTGAATGTTTGCACGATTGTGGTCGCCAGTAATATCGACACCACATGGGACTTAAGGGGATCTATTTCCTCGTCTCTGGATTGTTGTCCAACAGCCTCCATCTATGGAAAGACGCGCGCCATCAGAGCCTCGTCCTGGAAACTGACTTCCTGCCCGGCATATTCAGCACCGTCCGGGGAGCAAAGAAATGTAATGACCCGCGCGGGAATGGTCGGAGAAATCATTTCTTCCTTTTTCATCTGACTGACTTCGTTAATCCCGGATGCGCGGATTTTCTCCTGCATCTCGGTGTCGACGAAACCCGGGATATAGCCCATGACGCGAAATCCTCCATCACCATATTCGCTATGCAGATGCTGCGTAAACATGGCGGCGGCGGCCTTGGAACAACAATAACTGCTCCAGCCTTCCCGGGGGACCTTGGAAGCACCGGTACTGATATTTACGAGTATACAGTTCGATATGTCATCGCTTGCCGTCAGAAAGGCGCGGGCTGTATTCTGTGCGCCAATGAGATTGATCATGACATTCTGCTTCCAGACTTCCGGGTCCGTATCCAGAAAACGGCCGATCGGTTCTATCTGTCCGGCATTATTGACAAGTACGGATACCGGCCTGCCTTGTTCCCGCATGCTGTTCATGAATTCCAAGAGCGGCGCATAGTCGGTAATGTCGGTAACAAACGATTGGGCCGATCCGCCATCGGCCTCGATTTCACCAACGACGGCATCGAGTGTGGCCTGGGTTCGCCCGATGACGACGACATGAGCGCCTTCCCCAGCAAACTCCAATGCAGTTGCACGACCGAGGCCGCTGCCGCCGCCGGTTATAACAGCAACACGCCCTTCCAGTTTTTTACTTCCGGTCAATTTAATATCCTTTTTGTTTCATCGACTTCGAGGGTTACAATTCTCGGGGCATAAAGGGGTCTCAGCCCGATTTCCAGAATCATTTTTCGTCGCACGGCACCGGCAAAGCTCTCCATGTTGTCAGCAGTCACAACAAAACTGGCGGGCCCGCCTATGATCTGTTCGGCAAACGCTTTTTCCAGGTCGTAGAGGACGGGTCGGCCGTTGCAGTCGCGGCAAAGGATGGCAAGCCCATTGATAATTATGCCGGCTTCCAGCGCTGATTTTCGCGCTTCGGCAATCGAAATACCGTTCCAGTTATTGGCACTGTCGCCTGAGAAATCAATGACCCGGCGCAATCCCTTCAAATCGTTTTCCTCGATCAATTTCTGACCAAATGCAATCGCTGATCCGATGGCGTTTGGACCAAATGCCAGGCGCGGTGTTTTCTCAAGAGCAGCGGCAAAATTCTTGGCACTCTCCAATCCGTCGATAATGGTCCAGGGAACAACAACTTCCTGGCTCTGACTGTCCCCCCATTCCACATAGGTCACGGCAATTTTTTGCAAAAGCCCCTTGGCAATGGCATTGAGCACATCGGGATGGACAATGGCTTCCGCATATCCCCGGCGCTGGAATTTGATTTCCGCATCATCTATAGAACCCGAGGCATCGGCCAAAAATACCAGTTCGACATCAACCTCCTGATTGGCTGAAGCCACACCGCTGAAAGTCAGAAATATGAAAGTTGTCAAAATACTCCGGATGAAAGTCCGCATGCACTTCCCCTTGTTTTCACATGTGAATATTAAATCTCCGTCCCTTCGTGCCTTATGTTTTGACCAGATGCATTGAATTGGGCAGAGAGCCTCGCGACCTTGGTTAGAGATTGCCGCTCTCCTTTTTCTGTCAACAGGTCAACCATTGGCGTTGCTGGGTCTAATGTTTTGAAGATATAAGTAACCAAATCGATACAATTGTACGTCCAGGCAACTCCCAGTCAACGATAGTATGAAGTCGCGTATTCTACCACTAATAATTTCCGTTGCCCTGTTCATGGAGAACATTGACTCCACGGTCATTGCGACATCATTACCGGCTATAGCCCTGGACCTTGATACCAATCCTGTCTCCCTGAAACTGGCGATTACCGCTTATCTCATCGCGCTGGCGATCTTCATTCCGGCCAGCGGCTGGGCCGCCGACCGCTATGGGGCACGGCGGGTTTTCCGCACGGCCATAGGTGTTTTTATCATCGGCTCGATTATGTGTGCTTTCGCAGGCTCGCTCCTGGATTTCGTGATTGCGCGCTCCATCCAGGGTATGGGCGGGGCGATGATGACGCCTGTTGGGAGACTGCTTATCCTGCGGTCCGTGGAAAAAAATGAACTCGTGAATGCCCTTGCCTGGTTGTCGATACCGGCCCTTGTGGGCCCCCTCCTCGGCCCTCCCATAGGCGGTTTCATAACCACATTCTTCGCCTGGGAATGGATCTTTCTGATCAACGTTCCCATCGGTATTTTAGGGATTTTTCTTGCCGGCAGATATGTTCCGGACATAAAGGCGGAAAATGTCGCGGCCATCGACCGCGTCGGCTTCGTCCTATCGGGTCTCGCCTGTTTCGGTCTGGTGTTTGGTTTCTCCGTTGTCAGCCTGCCCTCCGTACCATTGGCGGTTAAACTGGGTCTGCTGCTTGTCGGCTTCCTGGCAACCGCACTCTATATTCCCCACGCCCGGCAAAGCACCAACCCACTTCTCGATTTCAGCCTGTTCCGGGTTCGAAGTTTTGAAGTGAGTATTATCGGAGGTTGGATATTCCGCATCAGTGCCGGAGCGGCCCCGTTCCTGCTGCCGCTGATGTTGCAGATCGGCCTCGGCATGACCCCGTTTCAGTCCGGTCTCCTGACCATGGCCGGCGCTGCCGGAGCGCTGATCATGAAAGTCGCCGCGGGACCGGTCCTTAAAAAATTCGGCTTCCGCAATGTGCTCATCTTCAATTGCCTGGTCGCAACAGGGTTTCTGGCGATCAACGGACTGTTTACCGTCTCGACGCCTGTGTTTGTGATATTTGCGATACTGCTAATCGGCGGTTTTTTCCGTTCTCTGCAGTTCACCAGCCTCGTGGCCCTTTCCTTCGCTGATATTGATCAGGCCAATATGAGCCGGGCGACGACCCTATCCGCGGTCTCCCAGCGCATTTC
>JANQOC010000243.1 GCA_028279265.1 Hyphomicrobiales bacterium | reverse complement strand
CGGATGGAGACAGGGAAATACCGGATTTTGACGTGTCCAAAACCAGTCCGGCGGGCTTGGGACTAAATTTCTCCTCGGGTCCGTCCAACCGTTCGATTTTGATTGTCTCGGCGGGACTTGCGAGTTTGAAGATCGGGCTTTTACCGAACAGCGTCCAGTCAGGTTTCGGAAGGGAGGCCGCAAAGTTGCCTTTCCGAAATACGGCAGCGGCAGCCTCCTTGCGCGACGCCTGGGGACCGATCATCGCGCCGCCATCGCAGTCGATATCTTCCGATTTTCGATTACCACCCGAGACGACACTTTCCTCTTTGCCAATAGTGACCTCGCCGCCCTTGATGGTTTCACGAACACAGGATGAAAAATAGCCGAGAACAAGTTCTTCATTGGCAGCGAGGGCTATTTTCTCGCCCGGTGACAGCAATTGCATCGCTTCGATCTGCGAAGAGCTTCCACGGTACTCTTCAACCACTGCCGCCGGTTCCTGGCCCATGGCCGACACAATAGAAGACGCAATAAATAGCGAACCGCACATCAGTATCAGAAATTTTCTCAGCAATTGAATACTCCCAACAATAAACCCGGCACTCTAACCCCCATCACCCACCAGGATGAAAGGTGCCCAAAAAATCGGATGGGCATGAGAGAACAGAACTTCGTCCGTGGCCGGATCTTTATAACCGGATCCGTCAATTAATGCGACCATGGCTTGGCGTAGGGCTTCTGATCGCTGAATTTTCCGATCCGCTCTTTGCCGGGCAAAAACATCTGTCGTCAGGATCCGGGCCGAATTCGTTTCAACGGGCCAGCTGGATACGAGCAGTGCACGCGTGCCCGCATAGAAAAATGCCCGCCCCAGCCCAGAGACGGCTTCTGCGCCATTGCCGCGCGCGGAGCCCGTATTGCACGCAGACAAGATCACCCAGTCGGCATCAAGTTTTAGTCCGAGGATCTCGCTCATGGTCAGGAGGCCATCCCCCTGTGTTCCGGCGACATCGGGTGCCGTAAGCGCCAGTGCCGGCTCATTGAGCCCGGTAAGTTCTCCAGGAACGAGACCGTGCGTGGCAAATGCCAGGACCTGAAAACCCGATAGATTTGTCGATTTGATAAATCCTTCATTCGCCTGTTTGCCGAGAAAAACGGAATTGGTCAGGTTTGCATCCATGGCGATTGCCAGGTTCCGCACTTCATCGGCGGTATCCGGAAGTCGGGGAAGATCCGACAAGGCCACACCAGATGACTTGTCTGCCGATGGTGCTGCCCGGAGGGCAACCGGCAGACCCCGAACATTCAGCCCCCGGCTTGTAATATCCTTGCTGTTTCCGAGGCTTGCGACCTTGACCGGTTTCGCCTGCTTTGAATTAAAATAGGGATCACCGAAACCGATAAAGGGTTGCCGACCGGATTTGCTGGGAGGAAGGGATCTGAGTGTCAGAAGCGAGGCCGCGGACGGAACAAGAGTGATGGCATGGGTTTGGACGAGCCAGGGAACGTCCTGATACTCGGAGAACAAGGGGTCTTTTGATTTCGACTTCCGCACCCGTTTTGTGGGGAGGATCGCAAAGGGCAGTTCACCGAGAACACCGTTCGTTGTGATGAGCAGGCTTTCGGTCGACTTCCATCCTTCTTCTACGGGTTCCAGGATTTGCCTGTAGAGACGATGAGCCAGACGCAAGTCAAAATCAGGAATATCGCCAAGGGTTTCAGCCCGGGGATCCAGGGCCTCGCGCAGGGCCTCCACGGTTTTGCGCAGGCGGTCCTGGCCAACGTCAGCGACGGCGAAATGGGATACCCCCTCTTTCGGCACCGCCCAGATATAGGTCTTTTCCCGCCCCACATGAATTGAAATCAGGCTCTCATTGGCCATCAGTCCCTTTTGGACGTCTTTGATCGTTGGCGCCCCGGGATTAAGGAGTTCCGCAAAATCGGGAAACCTTGTCTTCAGTTCCGCCTGCAGCGTGTCGCGTGCGCCTCTGGATTTCCTTATATCCTGCCGGAGACGCTTGAT
>JANQOC010000188.1 GCA_028279265.1 Hyphomicrobiales bacterium | reverse complement strand
CGATCCGGAGCATTATAAGGCGGTTGCTGAAATTATTGGTTATGTCATGGGGCTGCGACGCAAAGCAACATGACCGGGAATTGCCTGAAAACCGCTTTACTCAGGCGTTTCAGTAATTGGAAACAGGAGTACGCCGGTTTGAAATTTAGGGTGAATTTGGCGTGTTTTAACGACGGAATTCGGGGCGTTGACCCCTAAGCCGGGGGGCTTGATCCAAGAGGTCAGATATGGGCGATGCAAACAGGGTCTGAAATAATGAGGAAATGGCGGAATTAAGCCGGAAAAACCAACGAAAAGACCCGAATCAGATAAGATAAAAACCATGAGTAAGATCGGATATCCACTGCAGACGCTGGAGCGGACGCGAAGCTGGCTCGATTTCGAGAAGAATTCGCTGCTGGTGATTGGCTTTGTCTGCCTAATCGTGCTGGCCTCTCTGTCCATTGCTTTTCTGTCTCCGGAACAATCGGAGCCGGTTGTCTTACTCATTCTGGCGATCCTGGCAATGATCGGCGTGTTCGGCGTCTTTGCCCTGGCATTTGGAATTCTGCGAATTGGAGAACCGGAATCCCGGGAGCACAATCTCACATTCGCCTTCGCCGATCAGTTTATGGATGCCCTGGTCATTACGGATTCCATGGGGACGATTTTTTATGCCAATCGGGCCTATAAAAGGCTCGTGGGTCGGCAGGAAGATCTGCCGACGGTGGAGCAGATATTTTCCGGTAATACGCAGATTTCAGATCGGATCTTCCGGCTTTCCCGGGCGGCCCAGAGGCAACAGGCCTGGGAAGAGGACATCCGGCTGGAATCCTTTGGCTCCAGTGAAGACAAGGATCACAAGGTCCGCTGGTTCCGCGTCAATGTCTTTCCCCTGAAAGATCTGGAGTCCACCTCCGACCGGGCTAACCCCGTGGTCTGGAAAATAACCGAGACAACAGGTGATCGGGTCCAGCAGGAAGCCGCATACGGAAAGCTTCAGAATACTCTCGCCTATTTCGACCAGGCGCCGACGGGCTTTTTCAGTCTGCAGGAAGACTGGCAATTCAGCTATGTCAACGCCACGCTGGCGCAATGGCTGGGCTATGATCCGGCGGCAATCAGGTCACGCTCGTTTACCCTTGATAAGCTTGTATCTGACACCAGTGCCACGCTCCTCAGACGCATGGCGGTCATTTCCCAGACGGAAGGGACGCAAGAGCTTGATCTGGATCTCCTGAAGAGCGATGGCACCAGCTTGCCCGTACGCCTGTTATTGCGCGGACATACAGATGCGGCTAATCGAACCCAGGTGCAAGTGGCGGTTCTCAACCGCTTTGCCAAAAAAGAAACGGGCGAGGAAGCGCGGACTGCCGAAGTGCGCTTTGCCCAGTTTTTCCATTCCGCTCCCATCGCCATTGCCACTGTCGCCGCCGATGGACGTATCGGCAACACAAACACGGCATTCTCGACCATGTTTCAGCGTGGCGACAATACCATCGTTAAAAGCGGTGGTTCCATATTCGATTTTGTCGACAAAGCCGACCGGGAAGCGCTCAACCGGGCGCTGCTTGCGGCCTGTGCCGGCCGGGTCGAGATCACGCCTGTTGATATAACGCTTGGCGCCCATGGAGAGCGAAACGGTCGGCTGTATGTTAGCCCGGTGGATCTGGGGACGGTCAATGGTGAGTCGGCGATCCTCTACGCCATCGATACCACCGAGCAGAAAGCCCTCGAAATTCAGATCGCCCAGAGCCAGAAAATGCAGGCTGTGGGACAGCTTGCCGGCGGCATCGCCCATGATTTCAATAATGTACTGACGGCCATCATCGGATTTTCAGATCTTCTCCTCGGCAGTCACCGGCCGACGGATCCTGCCTTCCAGGACATCATGAACATCAAGCAGAATGCCAACAGGGCCGCGGGACTTGTGCGCCAGCTGCTGGCGTTCTCCCGGCAACAGACCCTGCGGCCGGAAGTTCTGGCTCTTGGAGATGTCGTCGAGGATTTGAGGGTGCTGCTCAGTCGCCTGATCGGTGAAAAAATCAATCTCAATGTTGTTCATGGACGTGATCTCTGGTTCGTCAAGGCAGATATCAATCAGTTTGAACAGGTGATTATCAACCTCGCGGTCAATGCCCGCGATGCCATGGTCGGCGGCGGCTATCTGACCATCAAGACATCCAATATTTCCGAACGCGAAAGCCAGGAACAACCAGGTGCGATAGAAGCCGGAGAATATGTGCTCATCGAGGTCGGGGATACGGGGTGCGGTATTGACGAACAGATAATCGAGAAAATCTTCGATCCGTTCTTCTCAACCAAGGAGGTGGGCAAAGGCACGGGCCTCGGACTT
The DNA here is from genome assembly GCA_028279265.1 of Hyphomicrobiales bacterium. Taxonomy (GTDB): domain Bacteria; phylum Pseudomonadota; class Alphaproteobacteria; order Rhizobiales; family CAYWUX01; genus JANQOC01. The sequence goes on along the minus strand of JANQOC010000188.1, from coordinate 183 downwards.
TCGACTGTCTACGGAATCGTCAAACAGACGGGCGGCTATATTTACGCGGACAGCGAAATCGGCAAGGGGACGAATTTCCGCATTTATCTGCCGCGTCATATCGAGGAAGTCACGGCAGAGACATCGACGGGGCAACGGTCCGACAAGCGCGAGAAGCCCAAGGACCTGACTGGCAGCGGCTGC
>JANQOC010000182.1 GCA_028279265.1 Hyphomicrobiales bacterium | reverse complement strand
CGTGTTGTTCGGCTCCTGCTCAAATTTCACAAGCTCCGCATCGACAACATCAAGACTCTCGGCAGTTTCCGTAAGAAATTCGCTTAACAAATCGTCCATAGAAATCCCCCAGCTTCTCTTTGAACAAGAGAAAGCTCCCCCCAGTTCACATTACTGATCTGCTAAATATCAGAACGCGATTAACCGCAGTCTGGTCTCAAAGGGTTAATAATCGCTGAAGGATTGATGCAATCTTGGACGTAATCGACAAGTGATAGATCAGCGTTATCTATTTAATTCAGAGGATTAGCGGAAAGAACCACATCTTCGTTCTGCAACCCGGCGACCAACCGCATTTGCGCCACGGAGGCGATCCGGCTGGCGTAATAAGGTTGTATCGACAGGGTATCCAGTGCCTCACCAGATTGTCCCGATATGAGCTCTGTAAGACCATCGGGGACCCGGGCTCCCTGGCCCCGGCAGAGTATCGTCATTGAGGCCCGATCCATGGTCCCTTGTATGGCCAGATTGATGGTTCCGCCACGCGGCAATGTCGTTATGGCGATTGAAATCAAATTCAACAGAAGTTTCGCCTTGTCCTTTACCAGCGTCTGCGGTTCGACTTGCCACACCAACTGATGCTTGGCTTCGTCCAATACGGCGAGAACGATATCCCGAGCCATATTCATGTCTATTTCGGATCCGGCAGAACCCGCCGCACCAAATGCCAGGCGGGCAAACTGAAGTTTCGCCGAAGCCTGGGCAGCGCTTTTGCGGATCAGATCAAGGGCATATTCCCGGACTTGCGCATCGTCTTCTTCATCGAGGACTTCCAGTCCATTGGCAATTGCTCCAACTGGTGAAATAACATCATGACAAATGCGACTCGATATCAATGCCGCAAGACCGAGATCATCCAATTGGTGCTGATTTGACATTATACCCCCTTCTAGTGCCCCAGTTTGTAAACTAAGGTAGGCATTTCCGCGGAAATGCGTCCCCCGTGCGCCAGCCATGTGCGCCAGAATTTTGATACACCTGCGCGTCAGAGCTGAAAAGGCAAGAAATAATTGCCCAATAAGTTTTTGTTCTTAAATAACTATTTGGAGAATATTTTTTTGTTACCGATCACACAAAGACCGAATTCCAGCAAAATCGACGAATCACGAGTCCGGCCGACTTGCAGGCGACATGGGGAATAAGAATTGATGCCCGAAAGAGATCATAAATACCTGGCTCAGAATCTCATTCCGACTGTCCTGGAAGCCGGAAAGAGGATAATGACTTATTTCGAAACGCCACTGGATGTTGCGACGAAATCAAACAATTCACCGGTCACCGAAGCCGATCAAGTGGCCGAAGACCTGATCCTCAGGGACCTGGTTCGCCTCTTTCCCGATATTCCCGTGGTTGCCGAAGAAAGTTTGAGCCGAGGTGCGTGTCCGAAGGTTGAAGATATATACTTTCTTGTCGATCCCCTTGACGGCACCCGCGAGTTTATAAATCAGCGGCCGGAATTCACGGTCAATATAGGGCTGATTGAGAATAAGCGTCCTGTATTCGGCATCATCCTGGCGCCGGCCCTGGGGGAGTTGTATGTGACCCTGGCCCCAGATGCCGTCGGCAGGCTCGACACTGTTTTTACAAGATCTTCAATTGACATCTCCGATCTGCAGTCCGTTCACTGCCGGCAGGTCAACTACGAAGCCCTGCATGTCCTGGCCAGCCGTTCACATCTGGATGACGAGACCCTCGCCTATTTGGATAAATTTGCCGTTGCCGGAACCGTCAATGCCGGTTCGTCCCTGAAGTTCTGCCGGTTGGCCGAAGGACGCGCCGACCTCTATCCCCGCTTCGGACCGACTATGGAGTGGGACACGGCTGCCGGTCAGGCTATTTTACAAGCGGCCGGCGGTGCTGTCGAAAATCTGGACGGCACGCCTTTCCTTTACGGACGGGTCGATCAGGGTTTTAAAAATCCCGGTTTCATTGCCTGGGGCCAACGTGCATAAAGCTTGCAATTCGCGCGTTCAATTCGTGAGTTTCTTAACCGCGCTTTGCCAGTGATCGACCGCCTTGGCGATATGGGTTTCGGGATCCTCTTCCCATAGTTTTCTATTCAAGGCATTGTGGAACAAATAAACTCGCCCCCTGTAGAGGGACCAGATTGTCGGTAGTCCAATCGTTGTTTTTTGACTGGCCAGTGCCAACGGATCATAGCCACCAAATGCGGGCATGTAATACTGGGGATGCCGGGCAAAGGCTTCCCGGTTTCCGGAATTTGTAAATTTCCAGATTGTTCCGTTCAGATCATGCTCGAATTTTGCGCTGCCTCTTCTCGGCCGCTGATCGACGAAATAGGAAAGGGGATCAAAACCGCCTAGGGCATAGCCGGAACTGGAATCCGTCCATACCCGGATCTGTTCACGTTCCGATTTTGCCAGTCCGGTATTCGATCCGATCCCCGTTGCAAGCATCACGATCAGTGCGAGAACCGGGCCCTTGGGACGAAAACTCCTGTTTTTGAATGAAAAAAACATCTTTTTGTCCTGAATTCCGAAGTATTTTGAACCACCGTCGCAGAATAGGTGGGATTACGTAAAAAAGACGTCAATATTTCAAGTTTTCGCTCAATTTAAGCAGCGTTTCGGCCACAGTTTCGTAACACTTTCCGGGGAATATGGCGTAACAGACGCAATGACAGGCTGATTCGTTTCCTAACATTTCTGGAGATTTTCCCTCTCCCAATCGAGTCCTGTCCAATTGAGCGAGCAATGACGATGAATAATCTGACAATGAAATTTTGCAGGCTGGCCCTTGCGGTTACATGCGCCGCTTTTTTCGTTGGTTCCGATCTCTCCGTCCAGGCCGAAGAGAATTTGCCGTGGCTGGAAAACCCCAATCAGCGACCTCAGGTCTATGAAGAGGTTCCTCAGGATATTCGCCCCTATGAGAGATCCAATCCGCTTCCACGGGACGGTTATTCCGACGGACCTGCAAATCGGAATTCCGAATATTATGAACCGCGCAATCGACCGGCGCCATCAACCTACCAGCGCAACGATCCCTATGTGCAAAGTCCCCGGCCGTTGCCGGAAGACAGCTATGGACGGCAACGCTATCCGGAGCGTCCCTATGAGGATCGCCGGTATGACGATCGCGGATATGATGATCGCAGAGCCTATGGCCGGCCCTATGAACCGGGATATCCCGACGATCGCGGCCATGACTACCCGCCGCCGGATCATAATAAATCATATTCCGAGAATGAAATAGTTGACGCAGGCCATCGTTTCTTCGGTACCGTGTCTAGCGGACTGGCAAAGGTGATTGCCTATGCGTTCCGCAAGTCGGGCCGACCCAACGGTTATATTCTGGGTGAGGAAGCCGGTGGCGCTTTTATCGCCGGATTGCGCTATGGCGAGGGGCATCTGCATACGAAACATCTGGGAAACCGGAAAATATACTGGCAGGGCCCGTCTGTTGGTTATGACTTTGGCGCCGAGGGCTCAAAGACCATGATCCTGGTCTATAATCTGCACCGGCATCGTGATATTTTTCACCGTTTCGGCGGCATTGACGGTTCAGCATATCTCGTCGGCGGGGTCGGCATCACATTCCAGAAATATGGAGATATTGTTCTGGCCCCCATCCGATCCGGTGTCGGATTGCGGTTCGGGGCAAATGTCGGATATTTAAAATATAGCGCGCGTCCAACCTGGAACCCGTTCTAGAGAATTCGGCTAAATCCTAAACAATCTGATTAATTCTGATCCAACATTCTTGTTGGATCAGAATTGCTATATATAGTAAAGGAATACAGTTCTAATATTTCCAGTATTCGGGGACCAACAAATATGATCCAGTCCATCATGCTGGTCTCGCTTGGGGTGTTAATCGCCGGCTTTGTTACATTGCTGTTTGCGTCCGCTTTCTGGCGCCGTGCGATACGACTGACCACCGAACGAATTCACAACAGCATGCCCGTGACATTGGCCGAAATCGAAGCTGACAAGGATCAGCTGCGCGCCGATTTTGCCATACAGATACGTCAGCTGGAAGAGCAACTGGAAAAAGCGGAAATCGAAGCCGCCAAGCAAACGATCGAAATCAGCCGCAAAGAAGTCCAGGTCGTTGAACTAAAGGCCCAGCTCGACGAACGGTTGCGGGATCTCGAAGAGCAACAGAACGCCAACGAAATTTTCGAACAAACCATTTCCAATCGTCTGCCGAAGATGGAAGCCCAGCTGGCAAAAGCCAAGGAACTGCTCGGAGAGCGGTACATGGAAATCAGCAAGCTTCGCATTAAGATCAATCAGCAGGAAGGCAAGATCGGCGAAGTCGTCGCCAAAGATCAGATACGCAATGCGGAACTCGAACGCCTCAAACAGGAACTTGACGGCCATACGGCTCCGGCAAATGGCAATGGCAAAAACGTTGTTCCCATGTCAGAGTTTGAACTCCTGAAAGAGCAGAATGAATCGCTGGAAACACGCATTTCGAAACTGCGGGAAGAAATGAATGAACAGACGCCTTCGCCTTTTTCGACGAAGCAGACCAAAGAGGATCATATCGAAGATATCGAGTTGAGCCTGCTGGAGCATTCGGCGAAAACAAAGACGCAGAGCAACGGCAAAAGTGAAGATGCCGAGGACGAGGGAGACGTTAAAACCATTCTGCTCCAACGGAGCAAGAAAAATGGATCGAAGTCCGAACAAAAATCCGAACCGGCAAAAACAAAATCAGGGGACGCGAAAAAAACAAAAAAAACAGCAGAGAAGGAATCGAAACCTGAACCGCCTGCAAAGCCTGTGAAGAAGTCCGGCGGCTTGCGAAAAACATTATCTGACAGATTGAAAAATCTTCAGGACGGATAATCGATGTTCTCTGCGAATGCGATAAGGCCGGTTAAATGCGGGGTCATCCATGGATTGATCCTCGCTTTCACAGCATTTAGTCTGTCCTCGACATCGGCAGCTCAGACGTCTCAGCCGGAAAACAATACGATCCAGGTACAACCGCTGCCGCAGCTTGGGCAGCCCAACCAGGTGGTAAGACCGAAGGTTGTCAAGCCGGCGACCCCGAAGCGTCCGCAACAGACCACCATTGGACTAATTTCAGGGCCTTATGGTTCAGCGTCCCTGCAAATGAGCAGTGAACTTTCCCAGCTTATCGGTGAAAAGGGTTTTCGTGTCATTCCCCTGGTCGGCGATTCCCAGAATCAGAATCTCAGAGACCTTTTCTGGTTGCGCGGTGTTGATTTTGCCGTTGTTCAATCCGACACCCTGAGCTGGTCAAAACAAGACAGCGACACCAAGGACCTGGTGTCAAAACTCAGATACATTACGGAATTCTCGAACTCCGAAGTGCATATCCTCGCACACCGTTCGGTGACGGACCTGAAAGACCTGGAAGGAAAAACCGTAAACCTGGGGCCGCGGAAATCACAGGCGTCGCTGACCGCCCGGAACATTCTTCGTGCCCTCGATATTACTGTTAGACCCATCTATCTGGATTTTCAGAAATCCATACAGCAAACACGGGACAACAAGATATCTGCGACATTTCTGACATCCGGCAAGCCAGCGCCTCTACTGTCACAGATTTCCAGAGACTCGGATCTCAGACTTCTCGATATCGGCTATTCAGACATTTTTGCCGAGACCTACACGCCTACACTGCTCAGTCACGAAGACTATCCCAATCTCATTTCCGAGAACAAGTCCGTTGATACCCTGGCCGTCAGAACATTCCTTATTGTTTACAACTGGCGCCGCACCAATCCCCGATACGCGAAGGTTTCCAAATTTGTATCGGCGATGTTTGCAAATCTACGCACGCTGCAGTCCGCGGGATATCATCCGAAGTGGCGGGAAATCAATCCGACCTCTTCCATCAAGGGATGGCAGAGATTTGATGCCGCCACAAAAATCTTACAAAAGGAATTTCGGGACGTATCCCTGGCCAATGCGACCGCGAAGACCCGTTCCGCGTTTGAAAAGTTTCTGTCCAGCCAGGGTGTGCGGACGACAAGTCTCCTGACACCCCAGGAACATGAAAGACTGTTCAATCAGTTCATGCAAATGCGAAAAACGACAAGATCCCAGGAGGGAAAGTAATGTATTACGCAATAAAGCTGTTTGATGTTGAAAACTCCGGTCCCCTCCGCGATCAGTATCGACAACCGCATCTGGACTATCTCAAACAGTTCGATGATCAGACACTGTTTGCAGGTCCCTTTTTAACAACGGATCTGGCGACGGAACTCGGCAGTTACAGGCTTATCGAATTTCCCGACCGCAAGGCCGCGGAAGAGCATGTGGCCAATGAACCCTATCTCATTGGCGGCGCCCAGAAAGGGGCTGAGATTTACGACTGGTCTCCCAGTGTGCCGTACAACTGGCGGGACTGTCCCCGGAAAGAAGGCAACGTACAATATCTTATCGAGGCTATCGACAAACCCGACAGCGCCGAACTGCGGGACTCACTCAGGGCGGAACATGAGGCCTTTCAGAAATCTGTGGAAGATATTTACATTACCCGCGGGCCGTTGCTGGAACAGGGAAGCACCCAGCAAATTGGCAGCGTCATGATCATCGATGTGCCAGATCTGGAAGCGGCGGTGGACTTCTGGGAAAACGAGCCTTTCAATACAGGGGGGCTGTTTGAAAAAGTTGGCTTTTACGGCTGGCGATTTGGTCGCGTTATGGACCGCTTCAAATCATAAAACCAGCGGGTTCCCGCATCTAGATCAGGATTATCCCGGCCAAAAATCAGAATACGCATCCCCGCGCGGCAACGGGCCAGACCGACTCCACATAGGGTTCCGGACCCCTGAGGTTACGCACGCCCACATACCAGTCGTGAAGATTGATTGTCGGGTCGCAGTGGCCGGGGATGAGGAGTACTTTTTCACCGACTTCGTAACTGACATTTTTCGACTGCCAGGCCAAGACGCCATGTTCATCGGAAGCGTTGATATAGTCGACTTCATCGTTTTCCGACATCACCGGTAAGCCGCTATCCACTCCGAGACTCTTCAGACCGGCATCAACGACCGCCTGCTGTTGCTTCGCGGCGCTCAAAATTGTGGCATAGACATAGAGGGCGTGTTCGAACTTTGAAATGAACTGCCCGTCCTTATCGAGATTGCGGGCATAATCCGCATCCATGAAGATGTAGGATCCCGCTTGCACTTCATTGTAGACACCGCTCTCCACTTCCAGCGGATAGGTTCCGGTTCCCGCCCCTGACACGATCGGGCAGTCAATGTTTTTGCTGTGAAGTTCGGATAGAGTTTTGTTGACACATGCAACGGCGAAATCAATGGCCGACTTTCTCTCATCGGGCGTTCGCAGATGTTGGGCACTACCCTGATAGGCCTGCAATCCCCTGAAGTTCAGATTTTTCAAATCCCCTACGGCGTCAATCAGTTCCAGGGCATCCGCCCCCGGAGCCACACCGCAACGTCCGGCACCAACATCGATTTCGACGAGCACATCTATGGTGGTATCGAAGGACCGGGCGACGGAATCGAGATCAGCGGCATTCTCCCTATTGTCGAGACAGGTCATCAGTTGGGTCTGACAGGCCAGAGCCGCCAGGCGTCGTAATTTCTTTTCGCCGACGACCTGATTGCTGATCAGGATATTGCTCACGCCTCCCTGATACATGATCTCGGCTTCTGAAACTTTCTGGCAGCAGATCCCGACGGCTCCCAGATCCATCTGCATTTTGGCAATGATCGGCGATTTGTGGGTTTTTGAGTGGGCGCGCAATTTCACCGAAGTACCGGCCAGTTCACCGGACATGCGTTTCAGATTCGCTTCAAACCGATCGAGATCGATAAGGAGTGCGGGCGTGTCCACCAATTCAAGGGGATCACCGGGACGTGCAGGAGGATACATGGCTTTGACCAGTCTTATTCACTCGGGATCTCATAACAAAATAACGATCCCCACAATAAGGGCTAGGAGGCCGCCCGCCAACCGGCTTTTACCGCCTGCTCCTCTGAACAAAACCATCTCTCGCCCTGACGTGTCCGAATACGAATTCGGCTGTAACCGGGAGACCAGGGCATATAGTAGATCTGGCCTTTTGAATTCTTGTTACCCTTGATTGGACATCCCTGGGGCGCTCTTCTTTCGGCTGCCTTCCAGATCTTGGCGCGATAGTCCCACGGGGTTTCCGCTTTTCCGCGCCAAATCCCGGTACTTTTGGACTTGGCGATTTCCTGTCCTTCCAGAATCTTACTCGAACCGCTTTCCTGGGCCCAGGCATATCCCCGCCGCACCATTTCCAGGTTCAAATGTTTCTCTCCAACCGAGCAATCGGCAACGAGACTCTCCGCCGTCAGTCCCTCGCGGCCGCGGCAGGTCACCGTGGAGCGACCGATAAGTTTCCTGAGAACGGTGGCGGACTGGCGTCCGCAACGCCAGCTTCGGCCGCGGCTCGTGCGACATCTCTGGTTGATTTCAGGAGCATCAATATCTTTGAGCTGGACGCGGTACTTGGAGATTCTCAGGGACTGACCATCGACCACCCGCGCTTTGCCTTCAATCTCCTTAACCCCGGACAGGGCCGACATCCAGGATGCGGTTTTACTCCAGCCATCAAATCCAAAAAACAAGAGGAGAAGACAAAGTGCAAGCGCGCCGGAACCCACGGCCTTCCAGTTGAACCTCGGCAGCGACAATGCTCGCATGTGATTTCGCATCCAGCCTGCGGCACGCATTGACGCGCGGCCCAGACCGGCGACGTGCCGGCCCAGCGCCTTGAAACCGGAGCCCATGGCCGACCAGTTGATATCCGGTCTTTGAAAGTTAGGTCGCTTCAAATTGGCCAGTGTCTGCCGGTTCAGTCGCGGCCAGTTGAGTTGCGACCACTGCACCTTCGGCATTGGGGGAAGTGTTACGCGAAGTGTCGGAAACTGCGGTGATGGCAACCAGGACCGCACGCGCCGGTGGCTCAGACCGATAATGAGGATGGACAGGAACCCGGCCGACAATGCAAACAGGGTTTCGCGGGTCAGCCCTCTATCCCACAACACAAACAAGGCGCCGATACCGAACAACAGGCCAACGAATGCGACCCACTGTAACAGCCCTTTGAAAATCGCAACAAGGATCGGGCGCCGTTCCGACCACCTTGCCGCCCGGCTGGCTTCTTTTGCCAGCTTGACCATCTGTGTCGGTGTGACCCAATCAAAACCCGTATCTTCTCCCATGGCCCCCTCCAGGCAGTTTTCAGGCGAATCATAGAATTACGGGTAAAATTGGCAAGCACAAGACCAGTGCCTGCCGCCGCCCTCAAATTATCAACTGCCAATTCTCTACAAAATTTTGGAGCTGGAGCCAAAATAGAATTCTTGAAGCTATATTCTAATTATTTTTCAGAGGTTTAATAAATTAACCTCTTATTTCAATTTGAGGTGCCAAACATCGAATTTTTGATATGTATTGATTAACGGGAGGTTTGGCGGGATTGGAGAACTACAATGAAAACACTACTACGCATGTCGGCACTCGTTGCCGTATTAACCGTATTTCCTCTGGTTGCCGCTGACTTTGCCAACGCGGGCAGCAAACGAGGTCATACAGATCGCTGCAACATGGATTGCAGAATTGCCAAAATGATGGATCGGATGAGCAAAGATATGCGCGCCGCATCCCATCGTGCCCGGGCCGCAAGAAAGGCGCACACGCGCACCCGGCCGGCTCGGAAAAGCCATACGCGAACACGTGCCGTGCGGGCCACACATACCCGTGCGCGAACAACGCACACACGCAAGCGCGTAACGCATACGCGAAAGCGGGTAACACACAAGCGAGAGCGGGCAGCACGAAAAACCCACACACGAGCGCGAGCAGTTCATGCAGCTCCAAAACGTGAGCGGGCCCCGAAAAAATCACACGCGCGCGAGCAATCCTCTAAGCGTTGATTGGTCTTTCGTTAAAGACATAAGTGATGGTCGTGAAAATCTAACCGGTTTTCGCGGCTATTTCTTTTGTCTGGATATCGACAGGTGAGCAATGCCCCGGTTCCTATCCGGGTCCCGCCCCCAAGTCTGGTCTATACCTGCAATTCGTCCAGAAGTTTCCGAACCTCCGGCCAAATCTCGCGGCCGCGATCCGAACGTTTTTCCAGCACAGCCGGGTCAAGTCTTTTAGAGACGATACCGCAGAAGTTAGGACGCACTTTGATGCGTTCCCACCAGGCCTGCAGGTGCTCCAGGTCCGACCAGATTCCGGAGAACATGATATTCTCAAAGCGCATGAGCCATGGCGACAGGGCAACGTCCGCAAGCGAGTAGCCGTCTCCCATAATCCACGGCCCTCCCGAGTCTTTGAGGGCCTTGTCCAGCGACTTGAAACTTGAGCGGACAATTTGCAGGGCCGCCGCGAAACTCGGGGACCGGACACCCTCGAACTGCAGGGACATCATCAGTTGCGCGCGTGACAGATCCTTCACCGCCGCGATTTCGCTTTTCAGGTCTTCATCTGATTTTGCCGCCATTTTGGCCGGTCTGGTCAAGGTCGTGTAGGTGATCACCCAGGTCGCCGGATGCAGTTTGATATCGACCATTAGCGGCCAGTAGCGCATTTGCCCTTTCAAGAGCGGATCGCTGGGGACAAGATCGGGACCGTCAAATACCTCGTTCAGATATTCATTGATGAGGGAAGACTCGGTCAGGATTCGGTCCTCATGAATAATCGTCGGTACGACGCCGTTGGGATTGAGTTTCAAATAGGCTGCAGAACGATGTTCTCTTTTCTCAAGATTGATGTCGATTTCCCGGTAGGGGATATTCTTTTCCTCGAGAACAAGTCGGACTTTCCCGGAGTTTGTTGAAGTCTGGGCCTGGTAAAATTCGATCATGGCAATCTATTAGAGCGGTTGAACGTGCGGGTTAAAACGGCAACTTGATCCGTGATTTCGAGAGGACATTGCCGGTTTCCGTTTGTACGACAACGATTCCCAACCCTTCGGAATCGCGAAATGTGATGGCCAGGTTTGGCCCATCAAGGGAGGTCGATAAAATTGTCATGCCGCTGGCTTGAACAACAGCCTGGGCCTGCTTCTCCGGAGCAACAGGTGAATGTTCCCGGGATATGGTTTCGTTGCTGGCGTCGTCGGAGAGTTGCGAGGCTTGATAGACAATTGTTCCGATCACCAAACCAAATCCGACAACCAGCAGGATCCCCAATATGATCACCACATATTTGAGAATTCTGACCTGCCGCGGACTAAAGACGGTCCCTTCTATCTTGTCGTTTTCCCGAGTTTGATCTAATTGCATGGAATGTGGTCTATTGAATGATAATCAGTGTGAAACTGCACCATAGACAATTACGTGACATTTGAACAAACATTTGTGGCCGAAGACAGTGACAAAGGCGAACGTCTGGACCGCTTTCTGGCCAATCGCTTGGAACAATTCAGCCGTTCCCGGCTCAAAGACCTGGTTAAGAATGGCTCGGTCTCCAGCGAAGGCTCGGTCATCGTGAGTCCCAATCACCGTATCATGCCGGGAGACACATTCACCGTACGGATTCCCGACCCAGTGGATGCGATTCCCAAAGGAGAAGATATCCCTCTCGACATCGTCTACGAAGATGCGGACCTCATCATTATCAACAAGCCCGCAGGCCTGGTCGTCCATCCGGCAGCGGGGAACTGGACCGGTACCCTGGTCAATGCCCTGATTGCCCATTGCGGTGAAGACCTGTCCGGCATCGGTGGCGTAAGACGACCGGGTATCGTCCATCGCCTGGACAAGGAAACGAGCGGTGTCATGGTCGTGGCCAAAACAGATAGGGCGCATCAGGGCCTCGCCAGACAGTTCGCCAGCCACGGGCGCGACGGTCGGCTCGACCGCCGCTATGCGGCCCTAGTCTGGGGAATTCCGAAACGGCAAAAGGACACGATTTCCGCAGCCCTAGGTCGTCACCGGACGCAGCGAACCCGATACGATGTCGTCCGTGAAGGTGGGAAGCAGGCCATCACCCATTACACAACGGGACGCAAAATTATTGGCGCTGACGGAACCGAGGTTGCCGCAGAAGTTGAATGTCGGCTGGAAACCGGGCGAACACATCAGATCCGCGTCCACATGGCCCATATCGGGCATCCGCTCCTGGGAGACAATCTCTACGGTTCCGGATTTCTATCCAGCGAGAAGAAACTGCAGCCCGAGGCACAACAGGCCATCCGCCAACTTAACCGCCAGGCCCTGCACGCAAAATCATTGAAAATCGTCCATCCCGTAAGCGCAGAAGAAATGACGTTCGAGTCAGATTTGCCGCAGGAATTCAAAACAATTCTTGGATTGGGATCATGAGTTTCCGAATAAAAAAGTCCAATTACCAAATATTTTTCTACTCAAATCCGGAATCGAAGAAATTCATACAATCCACAGCGCTATTATTGAAATTAAATTATTTTCTATACGGATTTATAGTTATAAAATAACAATAAAGAAGGAATATTTTATAATTACTACTCGTTCACGTATATTTTATTTAAAAAAGATTTATGTCATTATTTGAACTTGAATAGTGAGTATTAATACCCATATGTTGAGTATTGTCCGATGTCGGGGAAAGTGCGCAAAAATCACAGAAGTGCACGGCATTGGAAGAGACGGGATTTTCAACAAACCGATCACGTTTCATTTGAGTTGACAGAGATATTGATCATCTGCCAACTGCATTCAGATGCATGGAGAATAAAACATGGCTACACCACGGCTTCCCACTATTTCCGGTCAGGGTGGACTTTCGCGATATTTGCAGGAAATTCGCAAGTTTCCCATGCTGGAGCCGCAGGAAGAATATATGCTGGCCAAGAGTTGGCGGGAACATGATGATCGTGACGCCGCCCACAAGCTCGTGACCAGTCATTTGCGACTTGTGGCCCGTATCGCCATGGGTTATCGCGGTTACGGTCTGCCCGTTGGTGAAATTATATCCGAAGGCAATGTCGGTCTCATGCAGGCGGTCAAGCGCTTTGAGCCGGAAAAAGGATTTCGGCTGGCAACTTATGCCATGTGGTGGATCCGAGCTTCTATCCAGGAATACATTCTGAGGTCCTGGTCCCTGGTGAAGATGGGTACAACGGCCTCGCAGAAAAAGCTGTTTTTCAATCTTCGCAAAATCAAAGGCCAGATCCAGGCCCTGGAAGACGGCGATCTGAAACCCGATCAGGTAAAATATATCTCCGATCGCCTGGGTGTTCCGGAAGACGATGTTGTGTCCATGAACCGCCGACTGAGCGGCGACAGTTCCCTGAACTCGCAGATCCGCAACGACTCCGAGAGCGGAGAGTGGATGGACTGGCTTGTCGACGATACCGCCGATCAGGAAACCGTCTACGCCGAGAATGAAGAGCTCGACGAACGGCGTAAACTTCTGGCAAATGCCATGTCGGCACTGAACGAGCGCGAACAGAAAATATTTGCCGCTCGCCGGCTTGCAGACGATCCGCAAACCCTGGAAGAACTTTCCGGTGAGTTCGGCGTGAGCCGTGAACGCATTCGGCAGATTGAAGTGCGTGCCTTCGAGAAAGTACAGAAAGCCGTACGGAAAGCTGCCCAGGAAGCGTCGGCACAGGCAAGCCAATAGCGCCGATAAATATCAGGAAACGGAAAAAACACCGGCGGGATGAGCCAGTCCTGCCGGTTTTTTGTTGCGAGGCCCGCATTAGCTTTGCAGCGCAACCCATAAGGCACACCCCGTTAACTTCTTGTTAACCTTTTGCCCACAAGCTCAGTATATCAGTCGCGTACACGTCTGCATTTTATTAAGTGCGTTGAGAATTTTTCGGATGAAAATTCTTGGTAAAACGTGAGAGTTGAATGGCCCGTAGCCGTCAAATCGACGAGTCGACATTTGGAAACTTGGTTTAAAGATTCCATAACGATAAATAAGCTGGCCCTTTCGGATCGGCGTTACTCTGGCCGAGACCCCAAGTTCCAGCAAAACCTTCCAACAAAGACGAATCTCTTGCCGTGCGGGCTTTGCAACAAAGTCTATGACATTTGTTGTGTCTGGGTAGGATGCACCGTTCATTTTTTCGACAAGTGCATCACATCGCCCTTCAAGCATATGGAGCACTACATGCAAAAGCGCTTGTACAAACAACTACAGGAGCTTCTCGCCACGCGTGAGGAGAGAAAAAGTTCACGAGGAATTACAGACGTTTCAGACTCGTGGACCCTATCTCAGACACTCCTGCAACCGCAGTACCTCCATCCTCCCAGTACCTAACTTCACGCAAACAGTTCATCGGATCAGTTAACAGAATCCGACAGGCAAACGAGCCGGCCCAACTCATGGACCGGCTTATTTTTTTGCATGATCTATCGGTCAGTCTTCTATATTCTCTGTCGTTAAATCATCTTCAGAATGAGGTTGGCCCGGTTGCCCCGGAAATCAAAGCAGGAGATCCTATAAAATGAAAACTCTCGGTTTGATCGGCGGTATGAGCTGGGAAAGCACAGCCCTCTATTATCGCGGTTTAAATGAAGGCGTCCGGGACCGGCTTGGCGGCTTGAATTCGGCAGAACTCCTCATGTGGTCCTTCAATTTCGAGGAGATCGAAGCTCTTCAGGCCGCGGAGTCCTGGGACGAGGCGACGGAACGTATGGTCGAAGTCGCCCATCGGCTGAAAAATGCAGGCGCCGATGGCCTGGTGATCTGCACGAATACGATGCACAAAATGGCTGCCGACATCACGGAAGCCGTGCAGATACCCTTGATTCATATTGCTGATGCGACGGCCAATGCTCTGGCGAAGGCACAATGCTCACGTCCGCTATTGCTGGCCACACGCTACACAATGGAACAAGATTTTTACAAGGGCCGCCTGGCTGATAACCACGGACTAGAAGCCGTGGTTCCCGGCAAATCCGGGCGTCATACGGTTCAGCAGATCATTTACGAGGAACTCTGCCAGGGAATCGTCGAGGCACACTCAAAAGCGATGATGCTGGAAATCGTCGAGGATTGCCGCAACGAAAACATCGACAGCATCATATTCGGATGTACCGAAATTGGTATGCTTGTCGCCCAATCCGATTTTGACGTTCCGGCAATCGATTCAACGGCTGCCCATATCAATGCCGCCCTGGACTTTGCCCTTTCCTGATCGCTTACCTAGTAGCTTGCCCCACAAGATCAGGCTGAAAATTCCTGCAACAGCGCCCGGGCGTCAAATCGCCGGGAAGCCCACCACATAAAGATTGCCCTGGAAGACGTATCCGGAATAACTTTTTACACAATACCCGGGAAAACACCGCCATCGATAACGATATTCTGACCGGTGATATAACCGGTATGGGCAGAACATAAAAATGCGCAAATGGCACCAAACTCCGATGGACTGCCAAATCGGTTTGCCGGAACCGATGCCCGCCGGCGTTCCTTCGCTTGCTCAACGGAAATGCTCTGGGCTTCGGCCTGCTTGACAAAATTCTGCACAAGCCGGTCAGTTTCAAAAGTTCCCGGAAGCATGCCGTTGATCGTTACATTATGAGCGCTCGCCCGGCGCGCCAAAATGGCCACACCACCGGTGAGACCCGCTCGGGCGCCGTTTGAAAGATCGAGGAGATTCATAGGCGCCTTCACAGCGGCCGATGTTATATTGACGATCCGCCCGAATTTTCGTTCCATCATCCCTTCGACGGTTGCCTTTATCAGCGCCAGCGGCGTGATCATGTTGGCCTCGACGGCTTTTCGCCAGTCATCCATGGATAGATCTTCAAAATTGGCCGGTGGTGGTCCACCCGCATTGTTCACGAGAATATCCGGCCGGGGGCAGGCATCGAGAATGGCCTGCCGCCCCGCTTCCGTCGTGATGTCACAAGCCACATGGGTTATCTCGACCCCGCTGGCATTTTGAATTTCCTGCGCCGTATTTTTCAGATCTTCTTCGCCGCGGGCGCAGATCGTAAGATTTGCCCCGGCTTCCGCAAGAGCTGTTGCACAGGCCTTTCCAAGACCTTTCGAAGCCGCGCAAACGATTGCCGACTTGCCTTTGATGCCGAGATCCATAACAAACTCCTCATTTCTCGAATTTTCCATGCAGTATAGGCTACCCACCCGGAAGAGAAAACGGGAAACCGGGATGAATGTCCGGACACCTTGAATTTTATGTCAAAGAGCTATTGATTTTTTCACCAAATAATTTCAAATGATGGACCCCTTGCTTAATTTTTTCACCCAAACGCCGGATCCCTCCGATGAGTCTCACTTTGCTGGTCGCCATATTGCTGTTTGCTTTTGTCGCGACGATTACGCCGGGACCCAACAACATAATGGTCACCGCGTCCGGTGCTAATTTCGGCTATGTACGAACGATTCCGCATCTGCTGGGAATCAGTATCGGCTTTCCGATAATGCTGGCAGCTGTGGGTTTCGGCTTGGGACAGGTCTTTCAGACTTTTCCCATCATACACCAGGTTCTGAAAGTGGTCGGGGCGGCGTATCTGCTTTGGCTCGCCTGGAAAATTACGACGGCGAAACCGGCTTCCGGAAACCAGAAAGGTTCATCACCCCTGACTTTTCTGCAGGCGGCGGCCTTCCAATGGGTCAATCCCAAGGCCTGGATCATGGCCATCAGCGCCTTCTCCACCTATACGACCGTCGGCGGCAACTTATGGCTGGAAGTGACCGTGATCACCCTGGCCTTTGCAGTCATCGCCTATCCCTGCGTTTCACTGTGGACGTTGCTCGGCGTCGGTGTCTCCAGGGCGTTAAACAACGATCAATATCTGCGCTGGTTCAATTACACGATGGCCCTGCTGCTCGTCGCATCCATTGCGCCGATAATCTACAAAGTCTAAAGCTTCAATTCCTTGCCGACACGCGCGATCCAGTCATTCACGGCGGTACGGTTTTGCAGTGAGAAACCACCTTCGGTGGCAAACTGCGTATAGGCGAAGAGGGAAATATCAGCGATGGTCATGCTGTCGCCCACGAACCAGTCTCTTTGCGACAAAGTCCTGTTCATATGGTCCAGGGCCTTTTCCCCTTTGTCCACGCGCCAGCCCTCCCTTTCCGCGGCGGTTTTGCCCAGATAGACCATGTGAAACCGGCAGACCGCAATGTAGGGTTCATGACTGTACTGCTCCCAGAAGAGACAGGAATTGATCTCCGCCCGGGTAAAAGCGTCATCGGGAAACAACGCGGTCCCCTCGGACAAATACTGAACAATGGCGTTCGACTGGGACAGGGTCCGGCCGTCCTCGAAGGCGATCACCGGCACCTGCCCGGCGGGATTGAGCCGCAGAAAGTCCTCCGATTGTGTTTCTGACTTGAGAATATCAACGGCCACCCAGTCATAAGTGAAACCCAAATAATCAGCGACATATTTGACCTTCAGGCAATTTCCCGAATTCAGGTCTCCATAAACAGTGAATTTATCCATAAATCAGGTCCGGTTTCTAAAATCTGCTTGCAGGCATTGTTATTGTCCGGGTTGCCGGTTGCTGCGACAGCTATTTACCGGGACCGATATTGACCCGGTATTTTTGTTCCCCAGAACATCTTGAACACATTGGTTCTTAAGCCCGACTTATACTATAATTGGCTGCAATGTGCTCCTCTCGAGGCACAGGATACCCGAAAATCAGGAACCCCCTATTCAATATCACTCAAGAAGCTTCTATCAAATGTCTGTCTTTAAAGTCGTCGCTTTGTACAAGTTTGTTACACTGGAAGATGTCCAAGAATTGTCATCATCCATTCGCGAATTTTGTGCGGCTCACAAAATAATGGGAACGCTTCTGATGGCACGGGAGGGTATTAATGGCACCCTTGCCGGCCCCGCCGCTTCCATTGATGCCTTCATCACCTTTCTGGAAACGGAACCTCAGTTTGGTGTACGTTTCGCAGATATGGAAATCAAGTTTTCCGCCAGTGAGGACATGCCTTTTCTGCGCCTCAAGGTGCGAGTCAAAGATGAGATCATCAAATTCGAGGAGCCGGGAATATCTCCCACCGAAATCGTCGGGACGTATGTAGCGCCAAGGGAATGGAACAGATTGATTGCCGATCCCGGGACAATCGTCGTTGACACGCGCAATAATTACGAAGTCGAGATCGGAACCTTTCAGGGAGCGGTCGATCCGAAAACCGACAGCTTCACCGAGTTTAAATCCTACGTCGCCAATGAATTGATGGATAAGAAAGACCAGCCTGTTGCGATGTTTTGTACCGGGGGAATCCGCTGCGAGAAGGCTTCGTCCTATCTCCTGTCGCTG
>JANQOC010000526.1 GCA_028279265.1 Hyphomicrobiales bacterium | reverse complement strand
CCAAGTTCACCGATATAGTGAACGAGATTATAGGTAAAACTGTCGTAGTTATCGATCAGGATAATCATGGCTGCGGAGGTGTCGGTCCAAAACGTTTTCTCGACGCTGACCCTAAACTGACTGGGACCGCAAATCCAGAAAAAAGGCCAGAATTCAACTCGGTTAACTAATCCAGAAACTCATGGGGCAGGCCTTTGGGGGTCATGTAATTGACCAGTTCACCTTTGCCCGGGGTAAGATCTCTCAGTTCTGAAATGTCAAAATCATAAACGATGAAGGCCGCGGTGGGAAATTTCGCTGATATTTTCTCTTTCACATCTTTTGGAAGCTTACGGGCCATGCCCAGCGCGAAAGCCTGGAAGCCGGGATTGTGTCCGATGAGCATGATATGGTCGGCCGTCTCAAACTGCGCCCTAATCAAATGCAGTATTTTGTTGGGATCGGCGAGGTAGAGTTGTTCCGCATAAGTAATTTGGGGCGGATTTTCGAGATCGCTAAAGGCGAGATCGCAGGTTTGGCGGGCACGCTTGGCGTCGGAACAGTAGACGTGATCCGGGAGCAGTTTCGAGGCTTCCATATAGCGCCCCATCTGCCGCGCCGCATGAATGCCCCGATTGGCCAGAGGACGATCGAAATCTGATTTGGCTTTGCTGTCCCAGCTCGATTTTGCATGTCGGAACAAAGATAGTCTGATCACGGCGCTTCACCTGGTTAGTTGTATGGAGGGAATTCCCTCGGCATCCGCATCTCGCTCAAATTGTCTATTGCCGCTCCCGACTGCGAGAGGCGTAGCGAACGGCTTCTTCAGCCGCCCGGAAGAGCGCTTTGGCCTTGTTTTCGCATTCCTCCTGTTCCTTTTGGGGAATGGAATCCGCAACGATCCCGGCACCGGCCTGAACATGCATCATACCATCCTTGACTAGGGATGTACGCAGGACGATGCAGGTATCCATATTGCCGTCGGCTGAAAAATAACCGACGCAGCCCGCATAAAGACCCCGCTTTTCGAGTTCGAGTTCGTCGATGATCTCCATGGCGCGCACCTTGGGTGCTCCGGAAACCGTACCGGCGGGAAATCCGCCCATCAGCGCATCGATGGAATCAAATTTGGGATCCAGCTCGCCGATGACATTGGAAACGATATGCATGACATGGCTGTAATATTCGGCGAAGAAACTGTCTGTGACCTGAACAGTACCGATTTTGGCGACCCGGCCCACATCGTTACGGCCGAGGTCCAGGAGCATCAGGTGCTCGGCCCGTTCTTTTTCATCTTCAAGCAGCTCCCTGGAAAGGGCGGCATCCTCTTCCTTTGTTGCGCCCCTGGGCCGCGTGCCGGCGATGGGTCTGATGGTCACCTCGCCATCACGTGCCCGGACCAGAATTTCGGGACTTGATCCGACGATCGCGTAGTCATCGAAGTTCAGGTAATAGAGGAAAGGGGAGGGGTTTGTCCGCCGCAAGGCCCGGTAGAGGGAGAAGGGCGGTAAATGAAACGGGGTTGAAAAGCGCTGGCTCAGCACCACCTGGAAAATGTCCCCGGCCTTAATGTAGTCCTTCGCCTTGCGCACCATTTTCTTGTAATGGGCGGCGGTCGTATTTGATTTCGGGGAGGAGATGACCATCTTGCTGGCATCAATCTCCGGTGTGTGGGCCAGAGGCGCTTCAAGTTGGGCTATGACGTTTTCTATCCTGTCCCAGGCGCGACTGTAGGCGGACTTCGCAGACAGTCTTTTTGTCGGCCGCACGGGTGTAACGATGGTGATCTCATCCTTGACCGAGTCAAATATGAC
>JANQOC010000172.1 GCA_028279265.1 Hyphomicrobiales bacterium | reverse complement strand
CGGCTGAGCTTGTTACCAAACCAGATAAATCCGATCATGAGCAGTGTTGCCGTGATCATGATCGAACCGTCGAACCAGACCATGATCCACGGGAATTCGAGGGGGCCGGCCAATGACGAGGCCCCGAGAATCCCCAGGGAATTGAAAAGATTGCTCCCGACCACATTGCCATAGGCAAGCTCCGAATGCCCCCGCAGTGAAGCGACGGTTACACTGGCTAATTCCGGTAGTGATGTTCCGATGGCGACAATTGTCAGGCCGATCAGTCCTGCGGATACGCCGAGACTTGCCGCCATCTGGCTGGCACCTTCGATCAGGATGGCCGCTCCGACGGGCAACATAAATAATCCAACAAGGGTCAGTACAACGGATAAAGGCAGCGGTAAAGGATCGACGACGTCTGCATCTGCCGGTTCCGCCGACTGAGACGATGCAACTTCATTCATCTTGATCACACGCTTTTTTTGTGCCTCCATACATTCCTGGAAAATCAAGGCCGCCAGGGCTGCGATGAGTATCAGTCCCTGCCAATAATGAACGATCCCCTGCATCCCGAGCCCAATGATTCCTAAGGATGCAATGATCAAGATCGTCCCGTCGGGATGCACGGCCCGTGTCGGGCGTACGAAAGGCTGAATGAGGGCGGCGGTTCCCAGGATAAGGAAGATATTGGCAATGTTGCTGCCAATGACATTGCCCACGGCGATCTCGGGTGTGCCATTCCAGGTTGCCTGTACCCCCACGAACAGCTCCGGCATAGAAGTTCCAAGGCCGACTATCAGGATTCCGATGACAATTGGAGAAACATGAAGATGCTGACCAATGGACACGGCGCCGCGCAACAGCGCTTCTCCGGCAATGCCCAGGAGTACAAAGCCAGCCAAAATCAAAATGAATGTCACCGTGACTTACCCTTTTTCAAAACAGATCTCAGAAGCGCAACCCTGAGTTTTGGCTGGCAGCAGCTTAGCAAGCACGCCTTATTCTCAACTTCCAAAGTTACGAAAGAGTTATTCAGAATTCCAAACGCTTTGTATGTTGCAAAGTTGCTTCGGGTTCAAGTTTAAAGATCGCTTCAGGTATGCGAAATCTATGCACAAATTGTCCTGTCGGTGAAAACGGCAATTGCAAAATCTCCTTTCCAAACACAAACGAGAATTTGGATTGTGCGCGCTTCCTGATTGCCGTTTGATCAACAAAGTTAGTTGACATACTGACTATGGATTCGATCTCAAGGCAGGTTTCCATGCGGCTATTTGCTATTTTTATTCTCCTGTTCGGAAGTATTCTGCTGATGGCTGTCCATTTCATGGATTCGTTCAGTTTTTATCGCTCGGCCCTGTTTGGGCTGGCTCCCTGGTATCTGGGATTTGCGATTGCGGCCTTCTGGTGGGTCTACAAACGTCTCATAAAACGGCGCAGTTCGTTTATTTCCGTTTTTTTTGCGGCCAACGCGATTCTCCAGGTAACACTCCTCGTTTCCAGGTTCCCCAACAGCTAATTCTTCAATCATTCTGACGTCTTAACGCAAATTTTGAAGCCTTGGTACCAACCACTGAAAAGTGCCAAAAATCCCGAAATTCACGGCTGAGACCCCACATCTGTTTCGCATAGAGCACAGTAATTCTACTTTTTTATAATTAACAATATTTCGAATTGATAACATTGCCAAATTTAGGCTGTATGCTCTAATATATTGAGGCAAAATGATAATTTTGCTGTTGAACCAACTTGGGGGTGTACAATGGACTCGTTAACTCAGGGTCAAATACTTGTCATAGTCATTGGCGCAGTTGTTGTGCTTATTGCAGATTTGATTGGTAACACTATTTCCTTCAACAATCGTTTTATCAATGCGCTGGTTACTGCCATTGTCTTTGCGGTTGTGATGGGACTGCTGATCATCTTTCAAGTCATACCGGTTTAATCGAAGTCCCGATATTGGTATCAGACTATAGAACATGGAAACCGTGTGCGCCCAAGAAGGGCGTACACGGTTTTTTTGTTTTAAAATTTTGCAAGAGACCATCAACCATAACAGCAATGGGAATGCGCTTAATGAAGTGCAGCGCATCCCCGAGCTGATTAATCACCAAATCAGGTTTATTTGTTGCCCGCAGCCGCTCGTTAGCTGCAGTCGATCGTAACAACCCAATGCTTGATGTTGTTGGCTTCGTTCGATTCTTCGATCAAATTCTGCGGATCGACAACGGCGTAGATATCGACAACGGTTTCACCAACAGCACCTCCGACTGTCCCGGCACTATCTGAAGAGGTTACCTGCGCACGCGAGAACAGTTCTTCTCGCTGCGACCGGGTCAGAACGCCTGTTCCCGCCACACCCAACTCATTTATTTGGAACCGGGTGATCGCGGCCCGGGTTCGCGGCCCAATAATGCCATCGATACCCCGGGGGTCGTAATTCAATTTCAGGAGCGCCAACTGTATGGAGCGGTTGAACTGCGACCCTCTACTATACTGGGTGTTGTTTCTGCCGTTAAACCGGGTCGGATCATCATAGTTGCGCCCTCTCTTGAGAACACCGGCACCCAATTCGAAAGCAATCCCTTTCTGATCGAGAGGCTCAAGATTGGGGCCCCCTTCGTTTAGAAAAACCATGTCGGGATTTTGCGGAACGTAGACCGTGAGCCAACGCATTGTCAGCCCACCACCGACTGTTCGGGGTCGGGCGACGTCATCACCGATGTTCTTGATTGCCACGCGACCGACAGCCAGAGCCGGATCGGTCTGGCAACTCAAACTTTCCAGGTTGATTTTGGAATCATTGGTGATAATCAGATCCGGAAGGGATTGAGCCGTCCCGGTAGCGGCCCAGCTGATTAAGGCAAAACTGAGAACCAGTCCCAACTTTTCTACAATGATTGTTCTGATTTTTGAAAAACGATTTACACTCAATGTACGCACTGTCATTTGAACCCCCAAGTCACTAATCCTCGCTAAACTACCAAGTTGGTTAAATTTTTCGCAATATGCAAAAAGATGAAATGTCGGTTTGCCCCCACGATTTGCACGCGAATTTGGCGGTTAACCTCATGATTTCTGCAGATGTGACACAAAAGCCTCATTTAGGATAAGATCAAATTCGGGAATTGGTCACCAATAGGCCGCAAATTGAGGAAATATTGTTTTGTCATTCCATCCCAGAAGAACCGGACTCGATGCAAGATAATGCCGCCGACAAAGCTGCCCGAAGACATGAGACATTTGTCCAGCAGCAGCATGACCGCCAGCTCAATAGATCAGCCATTGACGCCAACAGTGCCGCTGCGGAAATGATCGCGGAAAAAATCGCTTCGAAAATTGATGAACAAAACCGGATTATTTTTGATGTTGGAGCGCGTCATGGGCGCACGACTTTCGTTGCCTATCTTTCACTGATTATTGCGGCCGCCGCCGCCCTGGGACAGCTGTTCGGACCGGCACAGGACTGGTCGATCTGGGAGAGCATTGAGGCTGTCTGGGTATCACTGAAAACCGCCGTCGGACTCTGAGCATCCGTTACAGCCCAATTCATTGCCGAACAGAGCATTTACTCACTCTATGAAGTGTATCTGATCGGATACTAGGGAGCTGTCAGTGGCGCAAAGACAGTTTCCTCGGTCTCGATGCCCTTGAGTTTAAAGGTCCCGAGTTCCTGCAATTGGCCGACGTCCAAATCCGCTATCGTCGAAGAAACGAGTATGGACTGACCGAGGTCGCGCGTTAAGGATTCGAGGCGGCTGGCCAGGTTTACAGCCGGTCCGATGACGGTAAAATCAAGCCGTTTCATGCCACCGACATTTCCGTAGTGGACATCCCCGTAGTGAATTCCAATGCCGCAAGCGATTGCCGGCAGGTTTTGGTTCACCCGCTCCTGATTGACGTTGGAAATTTCATTCTGCGCCTGCATAGCGGCTTCCAGTGCGGCCCGGGCTGTTTCTGTCTCATCGCTGTTGGACGGTTGAAATATTGCAAGCACCGCATCGCCGATAAATTTCAGAATTTCTCCACCATGGGAGGTAATCGCAGCCTCTATGATCTCCAGATAGGTATTCAAATAGTCGATGAGCACCGGGGCTTCGAGCTTCTCCGAAAGATTTGTAAAGCCCTTGAGGTCGCAGAACCAGATGACAGCCTGAATGTTCTCGCCCGAACCGCGCTTGATTTCTCCGTTTAGCACCCGCCGGCCCGCCACATGACCGACATAGGTTTCCATCAGCAAATTCGCCAGATGGCGCAGATATCGGATTTCGATTGTTGTGGCCAGGGGCAGGCGCAAACCGTGGAGAATTTCAAGATCGGTTTTACTGAAACCTCCGGGACGGTCGGTGGCAAAACTCATGGCCTTGAACGACCCGTCTGAAAAAGGCAGGGCCAGGACGACATAATCCGTCAAACCATTTTCCCTGAACTCCTGTAGGAGCTCATACTCCCCCTCCAGATCCATTGTTTCAAGATGAAAGCGTTGGGAACGACCGGTATCATAGGCGACAAAGATCGGGCTGGTGCGTTTCATGGGTACGTTCGGGTTCTGGCGGTATTCGCGAAAGCTCAATCCCTTGTCTTTTTCCCAGAGCGTCGAAAAGCTGTTCACTTGCGGATGCAGGCTCGGCACGCCTGTTGTGTACCGGGTAAGGGGAATCCCTGCCTCATGAATTTTGTCGACAATGGCCTGATCCAGAGCCGCCGTGTCGTTTAACAGGCGCGCATCGGACAACAGCCAATCCGTCAGCGACTGAATGTTTTGAACCGGAGAATCGTCACCCATTCGAGATCCATGTGCTCAATGTTGTGTTCTATCTATCCGAGTCCGTGAGACTCAACTTAACTCAAAATGAGAAACTCAAAAGCACGCTCATCCAACAGCGAAATAATTGTCAGTTAATGAGAAACGCAAGACTCCTGCAGATCCGCGCTCATTGTCAAACGCTCTCACTGTCGGGTTGCACTTCAGGAACCGATTCCGCAAAAGCCGGGACTTCCAGGCAGTTTTTCTCAATCTGCAGGAGGCGTGGAAGTTTATCGACAGCCGCACCCCATCTGTGGGCATTATAAAGTTGAGCCACCAGACAGATATCGGCAAGACCGGGGGCGTCCCCGAAACAGAATTTCGTGTCCGGCAAAATGACCTTCTCGAATGAGGCGAGCCCTAGATCCATCCAGTGGCACATCCAGCGCACAACATCGTCCTGGGTCTGACCGTGATCGGATTTCAAATATTGGCCAATGCGCAAATTATTTATGGGATGAATATCACAGGCGATGATCTGAGCGGCCGCCCTCACCTGCGCCCTCTCAAAAGGCTCCGCAGGCAACAGCGCCGGACTGGGGAACGTTTCCTCCAGGTAATCGAGGATTGCCAGGGACTGTATCAAGACACGGCCATCATCAAGTTCCAGCGCCGGAACCAGGGATGTGGGATTAATCGTCGCGTAGTCAGTCTTGAACTGGTCGCCGCCATCGCGGGTCAGGTGAATGGAATAGTCCGTGACCTGTATTCCCTTTAGTTTCAATCCAATTCGAACGCGGTAAGCCGCGGTACTTCGCCAGTAAGTATAGAATTTCATCGGATTCCGCTTTTTTTCTCGATCTTATTAGAATTAACAAGGCTGATGGCCCGTGTCTTTCCCGATCGTTACGACACGATCCTGTTCAAATGGACATTTCCGAGCCGGTAACAGGTGCACTCGGGCATTATGACGCGGGGGCTATCAAACGACAACAAGTCAAAACCACTCTAAAATGTGACACGAACTTGACCAGGCATAAAGATATTTTTTGGAGCTCGGGGCGCATGCGTGCGGGTTAGGTCTATCTCTTGATCGGTCACAGTCTGGGACGTCTTGAACCTGAAAAAGTTCAAAGAAATAAAGTTTTGCCGCAATCGCTGCTAGACTAAAGTAGTGTCATCAGATTAATCATAATATTCGAAATATTATGATGTCAGAGCTTACAAATTGGCGTTTGTTATGGCAAAACTAAGTTACAAATTTTTGATGGAGGAAAATAACCAAAATGACTCGAACAAAGCTTCTCATAGGCGCGCTCGCTGTCGGTGCCCTCATGGTGGGACATGCATCAACGGTTTCGGCCCAAACGGTGACGCTGCGCATGCATACATTTATTCCGCCTGTTGCCAATCCGGCCAAGACCTTTCTTATTCCGTGGGCTAAAAAGGTCGAGGAAGAATCAAAAGGAAAACTGAAAATCCAGCCCTTCTGGGCCATGCAACTGGGCGGGAAAGCCCCGCAGCTTCTCGACCAGGTCAGAGACGGCGTTGTGGACATTGTCTGGGCCCTGGCCGGATTTACGCCTGGCCGTATGCCCCGCATCGAACCTTTTGAACTGCCGTTCGTGCACATCGACGCCCTATCTACGACCCTTGCGCTTCAGGACTTCCAGGAAAAACATCTGGGGCCCGATCTCAAGGATTATCACCCTCTGCTGATTCATGTGCATCAGGGTTTCCTGTTTCAGTCACGTAAACCCATTCGTACCCTGGCGGACGTCAAAGGTCAGAAACTTCGTGCCGCATCACGTGGTGGTGTCTGGCTTCTCGAAGCACTCGGGGCAACAGGCATCGGCCTGCCCTTGCCGCAAATTCCGCAGGCACTCTCCAAGGGTGTTATCGACGGTGTGACGCTCCCCTATGAAATCGCTCCGGCGGTTAAAACTCCGGACCTCGTCAAGTATTTTTCAGAGTTGTCGGGGAACCAGAAGCGTTTGGGCACAAATGTCTTCACGTTCCTGATGAACAAGAACTCCTATGCCAAACTTCCTGACGATCTGAAAAAAGTTATCGACAACAATTCCGGACGCAACATTGCCCAATGGGCCGGTCAGAACTGGGTTGATATCGAAACTCCGGGACGAAAAGTCGTTGAGTCCAAGAAGAAGAACGAGTTCATCACCATCTCAGCAGAAGAAACACAAAAAATGAAAGATGCGGCTCAGCCTGTTTATGCACGCTGGATCGACGAGATGAAGAAGAACAATATCGACGGCGACACCTTGTTGAAGGACGCCCGTGCGATGATTGCAAAATATGCGAAGTAAATTGAACTGTATATTTTGATTGATGACTGTTAGAGGAATCACAAATGGCTGAAAAAGCATCCAGCCATGTCCGGCCCACATCCAAGATGGGCCGGATCCTCTACAGTATAGCCAGGATCCTGGCGATATTCGGCGGGACGCTCCTCTTCATCCTTGCCATACTGACCACAGTCAGCGTTGTTGGTCGTTCATTCTTTCAAAGTCCCATCCCAGGTGATTTCGAACTGATATCCATCGGTACCGGCGTCGCAATCTTCGCCATCCTTCCCTATTGCCAGATGGTTCGGGGCAATGTGATCGTCGACTTTTTCATGACACGCGCACCGGATCGCGCCAAAGCGTTCTTCGACATGATTGGTACGATCCTGTATACGGGAATCGCAGCATTATTGACCTGGCGTATGATTTTCGGAGGCATGGAGATGTATCAATACTCCGAAAAATCGATGACCATAAATTTCCCTCGTTGGACAACATTCCCTGTATCAATCCTGTTCCTCGGCTTTCTAGCTCTTGTCTGCCTGTACACGATCTCAAGAAGTTATAATGAAATGCGGGCCGGAAAAATTGATGAGGATGGCTCTGCAGACATCGAGGCGCTCAAATGACGGGTCTCGAGATCGGCATAATCGGCTTCGTCGTTCTGCTGCTTTTGCTGGCAGTGAGAATTCCAATCGGTATCGCCATGCTCACCGTCGGCATTGTCGGTTATGTCAGTATCGCCGGAACGCCGGCCCTGTTCAGCTATCTCAAAACCGAGCCTTATTGGCGCTTTTCGGCGTTTGATCTTTCCGTCGTGCCCTTGTTTATTCTCATGGGACAGTTTGCGGCCAAGGCTGGTTTAAGCCAGGCCTTGTTCAGGGCCGCCAATGTCTGGCTTGGGCACCATCGTGGCGGCATTGCCATGGCCGCTGTCGGCGGCTGCGCCGGTTTCGGAGCCATAACCGGCTCTTCGCTGGCCACTGCTGCAACCATGGGCCAGGTGGCCCTTCCGGAATTGCGGCGTTACAATTATTCCGGATCCCTGGCCACGGGAGCGCTGGCCGCCGGGGGAACGCTGGGAATTCTCATCCCGCCTTCCGTCGTTCTCATTATCTATGCGGTGATGGTGGAAGCCAATGTGGCGCCCCTCTTCCAGGCGGCATTTCTGCCCGGAATACTAGCCGCCCTTGGATATATGCTGGCCATTGCCATTACCGTACGCATCAATCCGAAAGCCGGGCCTGCCGGCGAACGCCAGCCCTATGTGGAGCGCTGGAAAGCTCTTTATGAAATTTGGCCCGTGATTGTTATTTTCATCCTGGTCATGGGTGGGATATATGCCGGATTTTTTACACCGACCGAAGGCGCCGGCGTTGGTTCCGTCGGGACATTCCTGATCGCGGTCACCAAGGGCGGAATGCGCCTTCAGGGATTTATCGATGCGATCCTGGGAACCGCTGAAACGACGGCGATGATCTTTCTGATCCTGCTCGGTGCGGCAATATTCAATGCCTTCCTCGGGTTTTCCCAGCTGCCGATCACTGCGGCCGACTATTTTCAGAATTCCAATCTGTCGCCCCACGTGATCCTGCTGGGGATGATTATCCTCTATATCCTGCTTGGTTTCGTCATGGATTCCCTGTCGATGATCCTGCTGACGGTCCCAATTTTCTGGCCCATTGTCGCCGGACTGGATTTTGGCATGGACCCGGAGGAGCAGAAACTGTGGTTCGGGATTATCAGCTTAATCGTCGTCGAGGTCGGCCTGATCACGCCGCCCGTGGGACTCAACGTTTTTGTTATCAATTCCCTGGCCCGCGACATTCCCATGATCGAGACGTTCAAGGGTGTCATTCCTTTCCTCGTCTCCGATGCCGTGCGGGTGGCACTGATTATCGCCGCGCCCATTATCACACTTATCCTGCCCCGCCTGCTGGCGGTTGAATAACGGCCCATTTCATCCAAGCATTCCGTGGACTGCCTGCTGCCCCCCCCCACGCCTCTTGGATTTAGGGGACGCAGTTCCCATCTCATATCTATGATTGAGACCAGATGCGGGTGATCATTTATGACCGACAGTTCATCCAGGATGACCGTGTACTATGATGGTAGTTGTCCCCTGTGCCAGAAAGAAATCAGGCACTACAGGAAGCTGAAAAAGGCGGATAGTGTCGACTGGGTCGACATCAGTTCTGTACCGGAAGGGTCCCTGCCCCAGGATCTCGACAGAGAAACGGCCATGAAAAAGTTTCATGTGCGGACGGAAACGGGAGAGCTGGTCTCGGGCGCCAAAGCCTTTCTCACAGTCTGGCAGATCGTCCCCCTTGTTCGTGGTTTGGCAAAACTGCGGAACAATCGGCTGTTCGTTGGGCTTCTGGATCGGTTGTATATCTTGTTTCTGAAAGTGCGCCCGCGTTTGCATAAATGGGCGGGATCCGCCACGAAAATTCAGAGCGGTTCGCAATAAGAAATGACTTAGGATTTAGGCGGGCAAAGGAACATCGGCGCTTCGTAACGGATCGGTCGCAAGGTAACACCCGCTGACGGCCGGCCCGACAAAGATGTATTGTCCATGGCCATCCAGGTTCCGGTCGTAATCCCGATATGTCGAAATCGAACCTTTTTGGCGCCTGCATCGGATTTGTGAATTCCGCGTCCAATCCGTGGACGCCAGCCTTCGGCACGGGAATTCCAGGCGACAATACATCCGGCTTTCTGCAGGCGCGACGGGCGCCAGCCTTTTTTCCAGGCCATATCATAAAGGGCTTTGGCGCTTGCTGTATAACGTGCCCACGAACAACCCGCGCGTTTTAATATCGCATGGGCAACGAGGGCACAGGCGTTGTAGCCTTCTATCTCTCCGACACGTGTTGCGGAAATATGGGTTTTGACACCGTAAAGAGTTCCATTTTTTGCGTTGTCAAAACTCTCTGGGGCCCGTTCCGCATAGTAGATGATCGATTCAGGGGAACAGTTGGCCGGCGGGGCAATTTTAGAGAACAGTCCGGCCTGAACAAAACCGGATTTTTTCTCAATATTGTTCAACTGACCACCGGCATCCAGTGAAACGAACGCTCCCTTACCGGCCGGCAAAGGCGAGGCGTCAATATCTGTCGGGGCTTCCTGTTTATTCGAGGCCGTTTTTTGAACCTTAGAATTCGTGGCGACAGGATCGGGTTTTGTTTCGCCGGCTTTCGTGACCAAAGTGGGCAGCACGAGCACCAGGGAAAGTATAAATCCGCAGAGCCCAAGTCGCGTTAAATTTTCCGCAGTCCTGCCGGTCATCCGTCTTGTGTTTTTTGCCATAGGGGTCCCACCGCTTGTCCCGATTTACAGTCATTAAATAAGCGCTCCCACACTTATCTACCAGCCGAATCTAATGAAAATTCAGGGCAAAACTTAGTCGAATCCGCGGCAAAATCTAAGTCTGCTTGTTAACCCCTGATCTTTCCTGTTAAATATCAGTGGATTACAAATTTCTTCCGATAGACGCGAAATGCGCCTGTTAACTTCTATTCACAGAAACTTGTACCCCGCATAAAAAGGATCGTCAGTTTGCCCCGAAAAACTTCGTTCTTGCCTCCCCACGATCCTCGGTTAGGAAATTCAGTTGAGAACCTCACATGACAACAACGCAGCTAAATGAGAGCATTGCCGGAGAGGGTACGAAGGGTTTTGTGGATACCGACACGGACCTCATCGAGTATTACTTTGCGCAAGGCATGACGGACGGATTACCGGTTGTCCCGCCCACACCGCAAAAAATTGCCGACATGATCGAAGCCCTGGGAGGCGAAGCCGACTTTATCGAGTGTCGTATACCACCGCGTTGGGGGGAACTGACAAGGGAAGTTCTGGCCATCAACATGGTTATGGCCGGTTGCTTGCCCTCTTATGCGCCGGTTGTCCGGTCAGCCCTCCTGGCTCTCGTGGACAATCACTTCAATCTCAATGGCGTGCAGGCGACAACCCATGTTGCCTGCCCCCTGCTGATCGTCAATGGTCCCGTCAGAAACACCATCGATATGAATGCCGGTCATAATCTGTTTGGATCCGGCAATCGCGCCAATGCCACCATCGGTCGGGCTATCCGACTGGTACTCCTGAATGTGGGCGGGGCTTGGCCGGGGGACCTCGACAAGAGCACGTTCGGCCATCCCGGCAAATATACTTATTGTATTGCCGAGAACGAGGAAGCCAGCCCCTGGGCGCCCTATCATGTGGAAAAAGGTTATCGTGCCGAAGACTCAACCGTCATGGTAATCGCCGCAGAAGCCCCCCACAGCGTCACCAACCACGTCGCCGATGATCCCGAAGGCATTCTTGACAGCCTTGTTTCGTGCATGAGTACGTTCGCCCATAATAACGCTGTCAGCGCCGGACATTGCACCGTTATCATCGGACCGGAACATGCGGCAACGATTTCAAAACACAGCTGGTCGCGCCATGACGTCAAGTCCTACCTCTGGTATCAGGCGCGCAACAAATTCGAAGACATTGCGTTTCATCATCGTTACGGCAAGGTCTACAATCGCAACCTGCCGAAATGGTATTCGAGGCGTGACCCGGACCCAATTCCCATCGTGCCCAGCATCGATCACATCCATCTATTCTGTGCCGGCGGCGAGGCGGGTCGGTTTTCCCTGTTTCTGCCGGGATGGGGACACATGACGTCACCCGTGTTACGCGCCCTCGACGGAAGCCCGCCGGCATCCGGAGAAGTCACCTGTGTCGATGGCATGTGCTATCTGTGATGATCGAAACTGAAAGACTTAACCCCATCAACCTGAGCAACCAACAATGACCAGCACAACAAACTCGCAATCCGTACCGGTCTATGATCCGCGCGGCAATATACCTTCGGGAGATCAGGACCTTGCCCCCCGCCTCGCCTCCCTGGACAAACAAAGGGTCGCTATTCTCGACAATACCAAATGGAATGCAGGAAAACTGCTCCGCAAGATTGTGGACCGGCTCGAGTCCTCCCATGCCCTTGCCGAGGTCAATTTCTATAATAAAGAGAGCTTCTCCAAGATGGCTCTGCCGGAACTTGTCGAGAAGATCGCCGCCCAAAATGATGCCGTTATCACAGCCATAGGCGACTGAGGCTCATGTACGTCGTGCTGTATGCAGGACGCCATTGCTTTTGAACAGAAACTTCGGCCGACGGCGGTAATTATTACCGAGGAATTTGTCCATGAAGCCGACGTGCAGAAATCGGCTCTGGGCATGAAGAGCCTTGTTCCGGTGGTCATCGATCATCCCTTAAGTACCCTGACGGAAAACGAAATCGATGCTCGTACGGAGCAGGCCGTGGCGCAAATCGAGGAAATTTTGGCCGGACACCAATAGTTTACCGCCCTTTTGTAACGACGAGGTCGGCAAACGCTTATATATATGATAAGCTATAACTAATCGCGACCTTCGAGTTTGGTAGCGCGTAAAGCAGTTGGGGTGCGGTCATGTCCACTTTGGTTATTGCTATAGTCATATTCTCGATTTCTTCCCTGTATTTAATCGTTGAATTCTTCTGGTGGGCGCATCAGAACAAGAAATGGCCATTCTCCGGCAAGCCCCTTTTACGGCTGAAAATGCCAACCAGCCAAAGAAGAACGATTGGACGAGAGCCCCTGAACGTCGACAAAGTCCTGCAGGAAATTGAGACCTTACAGGCGGACATCAGCCAAACGCTGGCAGAAACACCAGACATTCCGACAGAGCGCCGCTAAGGCCCTGGCAACCCGGCAAACGAATCTGGTTCCGCTGTATGAGTTGCGGCTGAATTTCACTTGAATTGAAGTATTGGTTAATTGTCCGTGTCAGTTGATCTGAAAAACTGCCCGCCAGCAAAAAAAACCGACTATCTCTCAAGCTTGGTTCTTGAGTCCACCCGCCAGCCCGGTCCTCTGATCTTCCTTTTCACCGGCTCCGGCTTGAAGAGATGATTAATATCGACACCCGGAAAGGCAACAATTTCCGCAGAATGCCCTTTCAATCGGAACCGCGCGTTTTGCTTACGTTCGGACTCCAATTCCTCGTTCGGAAAAATAAAAATTTCAGCCATCGGTGTTTCTGATCCCAGATAAGGGTAATTGGGTGTTAACGGGTTAGGCGTCTCTTGTCACGCAACTGAATTACATTCGTCGCCTTCTTCAGCGCCGACGTTCTGTCATGAGACCGAATGAACGATGTAATCTGAGGGACGATTTCTTCGCGAAAGCGGCGGCCATTGAAAACACCGTAATGGCCGACTTCGGGTTGCAGGTAATGCTTTTTGTTTGCCTTATCAAGATTGCGGCATAGGTCGTGAGCTGCAAATGTCTGGCCGACACCAGAGATATCGTCTTTCTCGCCTTCGATGGTCAACAAGGCTGTTTTCTCGATGGCCCCGAGATCAATGGTGTGGCGGCGGTGTTTCATAACCCCGCGCGGCAGCTGATGTTCGATAAATACCTGTTTGACGGTTTGCAGGTAGAACTCCGCCGTCAGGTCCATGACCGACATATATTCGTCATAGAATTCCTTGTGCTTTTGCGCCGGTGATCCGTCACCCTTGATAAGCTGGCGGTACATGTCCCGATGCGCCTGCACATGACGGTCCAGGTTCATGGCCATAAATCCGGTGAGCTGGAGAAAGCCGGGATAGACTTTTCGGCTGAACCCAGGATTGGGAAACGGTACCTTGACGATCACATTGTTGCGGAACCAGTTCAGTCCGCGTTCCAGAGCAATCCTGTTGACGGCGGTGGGATTGATCCTTGTGTCAATTGGCCCGCCCATCAAGGTCATGGATCGCGGGACATCGGCGCTCCCCGCTTCCGACATCAGCGACACCGCGCCAAGTACGGGAACCGAAGGCTGGCAAACCGCCATCACATGGCAATCCCCGTTAAATTCCTTGAAGATCTTAATCAGATAATCGATGTAGGTATCGAGGCTAAACTCACCTTGGACAACGGAAACCTGCCGGGCATCGACCCAATCGGTTATATAAACATCGTGTTCGGGCAATAGCGCTTCGACGGTGCCGCGCAACAGGGTCGAGAAATGACCGGATAGAGGGGCAACGATCAGCAGCTTCGGTTGCTCTACGTTTATATCAAGATCTTCTTTCTGAAAGTGCAGCAAATTACAGAAAGGCGCCTGCCAGACAATCTGCTCTTCAATCGCAACTGTCCTGCCGTCAACTTTTGTTGTGTCGATTCCAAACTCGGGGCGCTCGTAACGACGGGTAGCGCGTTCAAACATATCAAGCTTTGCCAATATGTTTCGTGCCACCGGCGTTTCCGCAAATGGATTAAGCGGCGTCTGCCAGAACAACTTGCCGACATCCGCTGCCGCCCGTGCTGGTTTTACAGCCGCATGGCTGAATTCGAACAATTGATATAGCATTCAAACCCCATAACCACTTGCATTATCGATCCGATTCTCGATGCCGGAATTCATGGATGCAAGACGATCATCCCCATTTATATTTTGAATCATCTTATACCTAAAATCCGCGCCGAACGGTTAACAAATATTTAATTCCTACACATGTTGTGATCTTTAAAACACGCTCTTCTACATATTGTATCTGTGCTTGCGCGCTTATGATTAATATTTGTGAATACGACGATGACAGATCAATGCCGGGGAAAACAAGAAATTGTGAGACATTTGTCATCGTGGGCTATGATTCGAACCGTTTCGAAGCCTCGGCACGACCGGGTGATTCTCTTCCCCTTATTGTTTCTGTCAAAGCGAATTATTCAACGGTCACGGTCCCGTTCGCGGGATCAACTGTGACCAGGGAGCCGGTTTCAATGGCCTGGGTGATGTCGGTTTCGAATCGGTCGACCAGCGGCAAATCGGCGAAAGCCGCCCCTTGCGCCATGATCGGATTGGCGGAGTTAAGCAGCAACGCCGCCGGCGCCATCTCGCGCGAGACCATTTCCCGCAACATCCAGGCGGTCGCGACGCCGCCTTTTGACAGATCGAGAACCAGCACCTTGCCGACATAGGACTGTCCGAACAGCTTGTGAGCGGGGCGGGAGAATATGCCGGTCCCCCGGTCGAGGTCATAACGGGCGCTGAAATTATCTTTGGCGACCAGGGCAACGCCGGTTACTTTTTGTCCAACGCCCTTATGGCCGACAAATTTTTTGCTCGTACTCATGAAGCCGGCCCCCCGACTATTTTTCCGGCGATTGCGCTTTCAACACAATTTTTCATGGAAGTAAGCATGGGTTCATAACCATAGCCACCGAGAATATTCACGAGCTTGGCCGAATTGCTCATCAACCGGCGCCATTTGTTTGCTTCGCCGATTTCCCGCGCATACATCTGGTAAAAGCACACGCCTTCCAGCAGCAATCCGCCACTGTCTTCGATGGACTTTGTCACACCCATGCGGTCGGCGGCGCTCTTTATTTCTGGAGACGTCGCGGCCAACAAGGCAACGTCTGAGTGAATCTCCCGGCCCCTCAGCAGGTCTGCCAGGGACTTGAGCTCCATAAGGGAGAGCTGGGGGGCGGCGAAGACAACAACATCGAGCTGGGCATCATCCGGCCAATAGCTCTTCAGAAATGTGTTGAGATCCGATTTGTTGAAACCCGTCGGATCCGGAGGCTGGGTATCGAAAACCGATTTCAGATCCGGCGCTTCCGGTGTCACGCCGATCATGTGAAATAGTGGCGTCGATCCATAACTTGCCAATGCGGCTCCGAATTGCTTGAGTTCGTCGGAACCGGGGGTTTTGTCAATACCCTGGATCACCGGCACATCCCAGTAAGACGACATTTGTTGTCCCACAAGAGCGCCCATGGCTCCCCAGTCACTCAGATCTCTGGCCTGAAAAGAAAACTCAAAAAGGGCTTTTCCCCGCCGGTGGTCGTCGAGATGAAATCCATAACGGGGGGTTCGACCGGTCAGAGCCGCGGCCAGGGCCGAGGGACCACCTTCGAAATTGGTTCGTGCCCCTTGCACGGAATTGGCATAGATCGAGGACCCGGTATCGCCGAACGCCACATGTTCGCCGAGCACCGGGGGCATGATTGTCTGGTAATTGATGCAGGTATTGGTCAGCATTATATCGAGTTTTTCAAACGCCGCTGACAACCGTTTCTCGAGATCGACCTGGTCTTTGGACTGTCGAAGTTTACTGTAGGCCTTGAAATCAACCCCCCTTGGGTCGGTGACCGTCGGTACCCGGACGTGCCTCTGCTTGTCCGGCAACTCAGCCAGCTGTTCCAGAAAGGCGATGCCTTCTTCACCGGTGGCCTCGGGATCGGCCATGAGATGGACCTGGGATATTTCGACACAGTCTGATGCATCGTAAAACTCACCCACACGGACAATCTGCTGCATGGCGAACTGTCTGGCCGGGCCTTCTTCTCCGGCCAGCATGGAAGATTCGTGGTCCGAGAGTTTCAACCTATATTTCCCTCGCGCTCTTCAAAACGGATTGCAAGCCTATGCGCAGAATCCGGAGCGGCACGGCCCGACTGTTTTTCTATTCATCGACAACGGGCGGACAGACTTACTCCGCAGCCTGCTCAACCCGGTGAGGCTCCGTCTTGGGAACGATCGTGCGGTAGATACTGGCAATCAATGTCAGCAATCCACCTGCGATCAGCACCAGACCGATGGGACGGCCGAGATAGGCCGTGACATCATAATGCAGCATTTGCATGGCTTGGGCGAACGTTTGCTCACCAATTTTCCCGAGGATGAGACCCAGAACGATTCCAGGTACCGCATAACCGGAACGGCGCAGGAAAAAGCCGGCAATACCCGCCAGGAACATCACCAGAATATCAATAGTCAGCCCGCGCACGGCATAGGCTCCGACCGTTGCCATGAGCAAAATGACCGGCGCGAGGTAATGGAACGGGACCCGCAGCAGATGAACAACGGTTTTCGTCTGCAGCCAGCCGAGGAAAAAGATCGATATGTTGGCCCAGAACATCGCCGCAAATACAACCCATACGAGTTCGGCGGAATTGATGAACACCAGCGGTCCGGGTTCCATATCGTGCATCTGAAAGACCCCGACCATCATGGCGGTCAGAGCGCCGCCCGGCAGACCCAGGGCCAGAAGCGGAATCATCGCGGCCCCTGTCGCGGCATTGTTGGAGGTCTCAGAAGATACAACGCCTTCAAGATTGCCCTTGCCGAACGATGTTTTGTCACGTCCCCAGCGCACGGCCTCATTGTATCCCATGAATGCCGCGAGGGTTGCGCCGATACCCGGCAGAATACCGCAGAAAAAGCCAATACATACGGAACGGGCAACGGCGAATTTCAAACGCCAGAATTCCAGGAATGATGGGAAATCAAGCGAAACCTTCGGCGCTTCGTAAGTCCCTTTGGCTTTGCGTTCCGCCTGAATAAACACTTCGGAAACCGCAAAAAATCCGAGAATGGTGGGAATGAAGTGAATCCCTGCGAGCAGGTAGGGGAAGCCAAAATCATAGCGCTCAATCCCGCCCACGGGATCAAGCCCGACCAGGGCAAGCACCAGGCCGATCATAACCGACAACCATCCCTTCCAAAGGGTGGACGCCCCGACAGATGACGCGACGGCAAGCCCAAAGAACACGAGTGCAAAGATTTCAGGCGGTCCAAAGTTTGAAATAGCCCAGTTGGCGATGGGTTCGGTGGCAAACATCATGAGCAGTGCCGACATCGTGCCGCCAAAAGCCGAACACAGCACCGCAGCGCCGACGGCTTTACCGGCCTGCCCCTTCCGGGTCATGGGATAACCGTCAAAGGCCGTGGGCGCATTTTCAGGCGCGCCCGGAATATTGAACAGGATCGCAGTGATGGCCCCGCCGAACACACCGGAACAATAGATTACGGAAAACAGCATGATGCCATCGGTCGCTGTAAGATGCGCCGTAAATGGCAGCAATATCGCCGCCAGTGTCAGCATACTCACGCCCGGTACGGCACCGAACAACATGCCGCCGAGGAGACCCGCGACAAAGATTGAAATACTGACGGGGCTGGAAAATAAGGCAACGGAGCCGGTAATAAAGTTTTCAATCATCGATTCGGGTCTCTAGTTATTCTGTAAAAAGGCCAGGAGCCAGTTTGAATAGTCATAGAAGGGATGGATCGTGCCCACCGGCAGCCCCACATAAAGAAGCTTGGCGAACATCAGCAGAATGAAGATATAGGAGACGACGGAAATAATCAGAATTCTGAGCCAGTTTCGCTCCCCGAGAAGATAAATCACCCCGGCAATAAAGAACGGTGTCAGCGTATAAAATCCGATCGATTCCATTAATGTCGCGTAGACAACGGGAAGAAGCAGGATCAGCCCCATGCGCCCGTAGTAAGACAAGGAATCCGAGTCATCATCATCGCTGCTGCCCGAGTCCGATTCCGCGGCCTGTGCGCCGATGGAATGACCCTGAAATTCGGTACCATATCGCCAGTGCCAGTAAAAATTACCCAGCGCTGCAATAACGATAAGGATAATAATTCCGCGCGGCCACGCCGAAGCACCGAACTTGTAAATCTCGATGTTCTGATTGAACTCAAAAGAAAATATGAAAAGAAAAGCGGCAAAGGCTAACCAAATGGCCAGTTCCACAATATCGCGTGTCGAAGCTTTGCCCATCGGTCCTCTCCCTTTAGCGTTTGCCCGATCGCAGAATTCGAAATGGTGATCCAGGCAACCGGATTAACACCTGATCCGGTTGCCCAGAAATTATCGAAGCGAATTGATTCAGAAATCTATTTGCTTAATCCGATCTGCTTATAAACGTCGCGATACTGATTAATTGTGGTTGTTATCAGATTCTTGGTTCCGTCCGTATCGCGGTAGCTTTCAATGAGATTCATGAATTTCTTCTCATTGTATTTTTGATAGCTTTCCTGACAAAAAGCTTTCTGGAACGCCCACTGCAGCCACTTGACCCGGTCCGGAGGCGTGCCTTTGGCGACATAGAACCCGCGGAAACGCAGCAGAGGTTCAAACTTCATGCCCTCATCGGTAATGCTGGGGACATCAGAAAATGCCGCGGGTCTCTCTTTCAGCAGTGTGAGAATGGGCTTGAATTTCTTGGCATCAAGAAATCCGCGGACATCGCCAGGCTGCTCGAACAAGGCGTCGACTTGACCACCGGCGAGTGCACCATAACGAGGCGCCCCTTTGTCAAAAGAAATCTGCTGGATTTTGATGCCGTAATGATCTGTGAGATAGCGCATGGAAATTCTTTCCATCGATCCCTCTTTCGACACGTTGGCGATCGTCGCTTTACCATTGGCTTTCTTGACGTAGTCGACAAATCCCTTCCAGTCCTTGAACCGGGTTTCATTGGTTCGGATGTAAACCTGAGAAAATGTTATTTGCGACGTTACAAGGGGAATGAGATCTGTTGCCGGATTGGGCCTGGACGGATCCAGGGCATGAGCACTGGACGCATCGTCAATATGCTCAAGTACCGAATAGCCATCCGCAGGTGCAGCCATATAAGCGGTCATACCAACCGTTCCGCTGCCACCGGGCTTGTGATCCCGGTTGATGGCAACACCGGTCAGCTCGGTCACGGCCTGAGCCATGGCCCGCGCCACCTGCCCGGAACCGCCACCTGGTCCGTAAGGGACGATCATGGTCAGAGCCCGTGCTGGAAATCCGCCGGGTTTATCTAATTTGGCCGGAAGACCGTCGGTTGCGCAGGCGGCAAAGGCCTGCCCCGAAAATCCTATGGCCACGGCAAGGGACAGAGCCCCGATCGTTGGTTTAATGTGTCTTTTCAAGATTTTCCTCCCTTATTTTGGGTTATGGGTAGACAATATTTTATCAATTGGTCCGATCAAATCTACAGGTTCATATCCTCAATTCAATCATTAATAAGTCGAACCATGGTTTCGGCCGATTTCCGTTCTGAAACCAGGGCTTCAACTCACTTGAGCAACGTCTGTCTCGCGCTTCTTGCTGCCAAACAGTGTGCCTGTCCTATGTATTACTTTTTGGAAAGCGCGACGGGTTCCCGATTTATCATTTTAGACAACCAATCAGTTCCTTACCCACCACTTTGCCAGATACACATGACTTGGAAACTGTATTATAAATGGGACAACATGTCCAACTTTTTACTCATTTGGCTTGTTCAGACATCGCCTGCACCGGATGGTTTCAGGAGTTTTATCGCCAGAATTTCGAAGACTTCGCCACATACTATCTTAACCGCCCGCCTTGTAACGCACCCTCGAACCCGACAAATCCGACCATTTGGCTGGTCAGTCCGGCTAATATGCAATAGGTCATTCGGAACGTGGCAGGAGACTTAGGCGAGAGGACCCGATTTCCATGGGCACACATAAAATTGCAATAATTCCCGGTGATGGCATCGGACCCGAAGTTATCTCTGCTGCAACCGAAGTCCTGATGCGGTTAACCACAATCGAGGCTTCCCTTGATTTTGAAACGGAAGAGTTGGACTGGGGCTCCGAGCGCTATCTGAAGAAGGGTCATATGATCCCGCCGGGTGGAGTCGAAGCACTCAGATCCTTCGATGCGATATTCTTCGGTTCGGCAGGCGATCCCCGAATTCCCGATCACGTGACTTTGTGGAACTTGCGTCTTGCAATTTGCCAGGGTCTCGATCAATACGCCAATATTCGACCGGCACGGCTGTTGCCGGGTATTGAAGGCCCTTTAAAAGGGTCTCCGGAGATTGACATGCTCATTATCCGGGAAAATTCCGAAGGCGAATATTCCGGTGCCGGCGGCCGCGTCCACAGTTCTTTGGCACATGAGGTCGCCACGGATGTGAGCCTCTTTACCTCAAAGGGATGCGAACAAGTCCAGCGATTTGCCTTTGAGAAGGCACGCGGCCGAAAGCAGAAAAAACTAACCCTCGTCACAAAATCCAATGCCCAGAGACATGGCATGGTACTTTGGGACGAAGTCTTCGAGAGTATCAAGGGCGACTATCCCGACATCCGAACGGAGCGGGTTCTCGTGGATGCCATGGCGGCGCGGATGGTGTCGGAGCCGGAATCCGTAGACGTGGTTGTCGCCTCAAATCTCCACGCGGATATCCTCTCTGACCTGGCCGCAGCACTGACCGGCAGCCTCGGCCTTGCCCCCACCGGCAACATCAATCCGGAAAAGACAACACCGTCGATGTTCGAACCCATTCATGGTTCAGCATTTGATATCATCGGGCACGGATCAGCCAATCCGCTGGGGGCGATCTGGTCTGCCGTGCTGATGCTCGAACAATTGGATGAAGTTTCGGCGGCGCAAAAGCTGATGCAGGC
Organism: Hyphomicrobiales bacterium; assembly: GCA_028279265.1. GTDB lineage: Bacteria > Pseudomonadota > Alphaproteobacteria > Rhizobiales > CAYWUX01 > JANQOC01. The sequence continues at coordinate 3,314 of JANQOC010000172.1, read as the reverse complement.
CATTGAATCGGTCTGCCGTGAAGGAAAAGCGCTCCCCCGCGACCTGGGCGGTCAGGCTTCGACGCGTGATGTGACAGACGCCGTTCTGGAATCCCTGGAAAATCCGGACTCGTGAACCCGGATTTGCCTGGCGAAGCTCAGAAAATGGGTCAGATTCCCAATTCGTAACCATTTCGTTAACCCCATGGAAAGACAAATGAAGCTAGAATAGAAGCTCTTTTAAACTAATGAGCTCCTGCTCTTCTGATCATGGATATCAATTCAGCCGTTTCGTCAATTTTCGGTTCGGGGTCCGCAGATTCTATATTCGCTGCGGGTGTCACCGGTGGTGCGACACCGGCCCAGCAGGCGGCAAAGACGACAATCGATTCGGCCCAGCGCGAGATTAACCGCATCAGGGGCTACAAGCTGCAGCTGACACCGGCGGAAGAAAACCAGCTCGGCAAGATCCAGGAAAAAATCCGTGCCATTGATCGGAAAGCAGCCGACGGCTCGGTTCGCCAGGATGAACTTGATGACAGGGCGGAGCTCTACCGGGAAGCCGATATCATCATCGGCAAACCTTCAGCGGAGGTTGATTCCGACGCCATATTGGAAGGATACCGGCAAGCCATCGATGATTTGCTGGCACCGCGTCTTGACCGGCCTGCCGCTAATCGGCTGGAGACCCTGGAAAACCTCAAGGCCACTATTGAAGAGCAAATCGGGGACAATCCGAAAAACCGTACGGCGCAGCTGCAACTGCAGAATGTGTCACGGCAAATCAATGACATTGTCGTGCCCCGCAACATCAGCGAGCTGTCCCAGTCCGAACGGGTGGAATATGACCGGCTCGTCGAACAGGTCAATGAATATGCGGGTGCCAAGCTCGTTCTCAATGCACGTGAATCCGTCCGCGTCTACAATCTGGAAAAAACGATTCAAGACATGCAGGGATCACTGCCGCCGGATCCCGCAAGTCAGCCGACGGCTTCCTCGGTGGCAAGGGCCTATGCGCGGTTCGGATAGATCCACCTAGGGCTCCGTGACGGCATTCCAGAGTTCAAGGTCTCGGATCAGTTTCCATTGAAATTCGTCTGCTGCCGTATCCAGTCAAAAAATTCAGGATTTCCGTCTGAAGGTTTCAGCGCAAAGAATGCCGGCGTGTCATAAGGGTGAGACTTGTCAAATATCTCCCAAATGGAATCGTAATGACCGGAACACGTCTTGATCAGCATCACACATTCATCGTCGCGATGTATCTCTTTGTCCCAGTTATAAATCGAGATCATTTGCGGAAGAATATTTACGCAGGCCGCCAGGTGGCTTTCCACCAACCGGCGTCCCAGCGCCTCGGCATCAGAAACAGACGGAAAAGTCGTGTAGATTATGCAGGGATTGGAATCAGTGTTACTCATCAATCATATTTCCTCCAATTCAATGCCGAGCCTCAAAAAATTGTTGTATATGTTAGAGAGCAATCTGGGATACAACAGACTCCAACGAACAAAAGAATGTGCTCATGAAAATTGCATTTGTTGCCAGCGCCGTCAAAGAAGCTCAACAGGCGGTCCATCGCCTGAAACAGAAATACGGGGATGTCACACCCGAAGAAGCTGATGCCATTGTCGTACTCGGCGGTGATGGCCTCATGTTGCAGACATTGCACTCTAATGGAATTCGCAATCAGCCGATATATGGAATGAATTTTGGCTCCGTCGGATTTTTGATGAACGAGTACAGCGAGGACGATCTGATCGGCCGGCTGCAAAATGCCGAAACCAATGTCATCCATCCCCTGCGCAGCCTGGTGCAGGCGTCAGACGGATCCGAGAAACTGTGCATGGCCATTAACGAAGTGGCCTTGTTCCGGCAATCCTACCAGGCCGCGAAACTGCGTGTCTCGGTCGATGGTAAAGTAAGGCTGCAGGAAATGATATGCGACGGCATACTGCTCGCAACGCCCGCCGGAAGTACCGCCTATAACCTTTCTGTTCATGGACCCATCATTCCCCTCAATTCTCCCCTGCTGGCGCTGACACCCATCAGCCCGTTCCGCCCGCGACGCTGGCGCGGCGCAATTTTGAAAAACGAGGCGAAAGTTGTGATCGAAGTTCTGGAAGCAGAAAAGAGACCCGTCAGTGTCGGTACGGAAATGGAAGAGATCAAGTCGGCGGTAAAAGTGGAAATCGCCGAAGACCAGAATATTTCCATCAGGCTTATGTTCGACCCGGGCCACGCTCTCGACGAGCGAATTCTCTCTGAGCAATTCAGCTATTAGAACTCACGAATTGTAAGAACTGACCTTTTGTGCCGACAGCTCTCCGATATTTTTTTGCACCAATCAGACCCCAATTCATTTTTTCTTAATGCGAGTTAAGAATAATGCCGACTTGAACGGTTCACGCGATTCGACTGTATTCCCTTTTTCGAAACGGCCTCTCGGTCAATGGCTAAAATTGTATTTGAAAATCTGAGATTTGTCGTCGTCGACGATAATGCGCATATGCGGCGTATCGTTCGCACGCTGTTGCGCGCCTTTGGCTCGCGCGAGATTTACGAGGCGGAAGATGGGGCCTGTGGCCTCGAGGCCGTTGAATCCTATTCGCCGGACATACTGATAACCGATATCAAGATGCCCATCTTCGATGGTATCGAACTCACACAAATGATCCGCAATCCCGACAGTTCCAAGCTTCCCTTTTTGCCGATCATTATGCTGTCCGCCTATTCCGAAAAAAAGTATGTCCTGCAGGCGCGGGATGCGGGTGTTTCCGAGTTTCTCTGCAAACCGGTTTCCGCCAGCACGCTTTACAAACGCATTCAAAACGTAATCGAAAACCCCCGGCAATTCGTGAAGACTTCAACCTTCTTCGGACCGGATCGAAGACGATTCGAAGATCCGAACTATATGGGTGAAGATCGACGTGTTGAAGATGATGAAACCTTTATGGTCGAAACGACCGCCTAGTATTAACCTGAAACAATGACGTGGTCCCAATGACAGATTCACAATCTTCTTCCCCACCGAAAAATCACTATGAGGTTATTTCGCCTCCCAACAATCTTTCTCAGAAAGCTCTGTCGGGAAAAAGCGAATTCGGGGCCGATCTCAAAGCCATCAAGCGTGCTGAGAAAGCCATGGAAGTCCTGTCCGAACAATTTTCGGATTGGATGGATCAGGAGCTGGAACAACTCGATCGGTGCCGACAACAGGTCAAGGCTTCAAAATTTGTGAGCCAGGACGTGGATGATCTTTATCGTTGTTCCCACGATATAAGGGGACAGGCGGAAACCTTCGGGTTTCCCCTTGCCGGGTCCTTTTGCCAGTCCCT
>JANQOC010000170.1 GCA_028279265.1 Hyphomicrobiales bacterium | reverse complement strand
GAGATCCTCAACGGTCTCGGCATTTATCATTACGACCAGATCGCACAATGGTCGGAAGCAAATATCAACTGGGTCGATGATCATCTCAAATTCAAGGGCCGAATTCTCAGGGAAGACTGGTGCTCTCAGGCAAAAACACTGGCCGAGGGCGGACAGACCGAATTCGCAGAAAACTATGATGACGATGCGAAGGACGATGGGTGATGCTGGCAGATAAAGATCGGATATTTCAGAATTTGTATGGAACCGGCGACTGGAGGCTGGCGGGTGCCCGCAGCCGGGGTGCCTGGGATCAGACAAAATCGCTGATCGACAAAGGCCGCGACTGGATTATCAACGAAGTCAAGGAATCCGGTCTCCGGGGCCGTGGCGGTGCCGGTTTCCCCACGGGATTGAAGTGGTCCTTTATGCCGAAAGAATCCGACGGTCGGCCGCACTATCTCGTGGTCAATGCTGACGAATCCGAACCCGGCACCTGCAAGGACCGGGAGATCATGCGCCACGATCCCCATCTCCTGATCGAGGGGTGTCTGCTGGCTTCGTTCGCGATGGCCGCCCATACCGCTTATATTTATGTGCGCGGTGAGTTCATTCACGAGCGCAAACGGTTACAGGCGGCGGTGGATGAAGCCTATGAAGCTAATCTCATCGGTAAGAACAATATCCATGGCTGGGATTTCGACCTGTATGTGCATCACGGTGCCGGGGCTTATATCTGCGGTGAAGAAACAGCGCTCTTGGAAAGTCTCGAGGGCCGCAAAGGGCAACCGCGCCTGAAACCTCCATTCCCGGCAAACTGCGGCCTTTATGGTGCGCCGACGACGGTCAACAATGTTGAATCCATAGCCGTTGCCCCGGATATTCTCCGCCGCGGCGCATCCTGGTTTTCAGGTCTGGGCAAACCCAACAATACCGGTACAAAACTGTTCTGTATTTCAGGGCATGTGAACTCACCCTGCAATGTCGAGGAAGAAATGGGTATTCCCCTGCGGGAACTCATCGACAAACATGCAGGCGGTGTGCGGGGCGGCTGGGATAATCTGCTGGCGGTGATCCCCGGCGGGGCATCGGTTCCCTGTCTGCCGGCGACCACGTGCCAAAATCTGCCCATGGATTTCGATACGCTGAGGGACCTAAAATCGGGTCTTGGTACGGCAGCGGTGATCGTCATGGACAAGTCGACCGATATCATTCGCGCCATCGCCCGGCTATCCTACTTCTACAAGCATGAGAGTTGCGGCCAGTGCACGCCTTGCCGGGAAGGCACGGGGTGGATGTGGCGCGTTCTCGATCGGATGGCGCGGGGCCAGGCGGAAGTCCGCGAAATCGATATGCTGCTGGATGTGACCTATCAGGTGGAAGGCCACACTATATGTGCGCTTGGTGATGCTGCGGCGTGGCCCGTACAGGGATTGATCCGTCATTTCCGTCACGTCATCGAAGAGCGCATTGAAAGCTACAGCGCCAATCCCAAACCCGATGAGGCTCCCGTCTTGGCGGAAGCGAGCCAATAAGGATATTTGTGAGGTGATATGCCGAAGCTGGTCATAGATGGTACGGAAGTCGAGGTCGAGGACGGTACGACCTTGATCCAGGCGTGCGAGGACGCCGGCGTCGAAATTCCGCGTTTCTGCTATCATGAACGCCTATCAATTGCCGGAAACTGCAGAATGTGCCTGATTGAAGTCGTGGGGTCGCCCAAACCCATGGCGTCCTGTGCCTTGTCCGTAAATGATTTGCGTCCCGGCAGGGATGGCGAGCCGCCGGAAATCAAAACCAATTCGGAAGTGGTCAAGAAAGCCCGCGAAGGCGTCATGGAGTTTTTGCTGATCAACCACCCGCTCGATTGTCCGATCTGCGACCAGGGCGGGGAGTGCGATCTGCAGGATCAGGCTATGGCCTATGGTGTCGATTCCAGCCGCTTTGCCCTGAACAAGCGCGCGGTTGAAGACAAGAATATCGGACCGCTCATCAAGACTATCATGACCCGCTGTATCCACTGCACACGCTGTGTCAGGTTTATGACCGAAGTTGCCGGTGTCGAAGAGCTCGGGGCTATTGGCCGCGGCGAGGACATGGAAATTGTAACCTATCTCGAGCGTGGCATGACCTCTGAAATGTCGGGTAATGTCATAGATCTCTGTCCCGTCGGAGCTCTGACATCCAAACCTTATGCGTTTTCGGCCCGGTCCTGGGAATTGCGCAAGACGGAATCCATCGATGTCATGGATGCGGTGGGCTCCCATATCCGCGTCGATACCCGCGGACCCGAAGTGATGCGCATTCTTCCCCGGGTCAATGATTCTATCAATCAGGAATGGATATCCGACAAAACCCGGTTTATCTGGGATGGTCTGCGAACCCAGCGCCTGGATCGCCCCTATATTCGCCGCGACGGTAAACTGGTCGCCGCCACCTGGGAAGACGCCTTCAAAAGCATCGCCGACAAGGTGAAGGAGACCAGCGCCGACAAGATCGGAGCCATCGCCGGCGATCTTGCCGGCACGGAAGAACTTTTTGCCCTGAAACAGTTGCTGACGGGCCTGGTTGTCAAAAACCTGGACGCCCGCCCTGCAGGTGGTGCGTTCGATCCGGCGCTCGGTCGCGGATCCTATCTCTTCAATTCGACGATCGAAGGCATCGATGATGCCGATGTGATCTTGCTGGTCGGGGCCAACCCCCGGCATGAGGCCGCTGTTCTCAATACGCGTATCCGCGAGCGCTGGTTGAGCGGTGAATTACAGGTCGGCCTTATAGGCGAGAAAGTCGACCTGACTTATGACTACGAGTACCTGGGCAGCGGCATGAAAACCCTGCAGGATCTTGTGTCCGGCCAACACACGTTCTCAGCCGGTCTCAGGGAAGCGAAACAGGGACTGATTATTGTCGGATCGGCCGGCTATTCCGGTCAGCACGGTCGAAGCACCCTGGCTTTGGCGGCCAAGCTCGCTGAAAACTGCGGTCTTCTGAGTGAAGAGTGGAACGGGTTTAATGTTCTGCAGAATTCTGCCTCAACGGTGGGAGCCCTGGACATTGGTTTCGTTCCGCAGTCTTCGGGCAAAGGTCGGGATGAAATTGTTAAAGCAGCTAACGAAGGTGAGCTGGATATGCTGTACCTTCTGGGCGCAGACGACCTGGCGGACCTGCGGGAAAACGATTGTTTCGTCATCTACCAGGGCTCGCATGGAGATCATGGGGCGCATCTGGCGGATGTTATTTTGCCCGGCGCCGCTTATACCGAGAAAAGCGCGATCTATGTCAATCTCGAAGGCCGTCCCCAATCAACGACGCGGGCCATATTTCCCCTGGGAGAGGCAAAAGAGGACTGGACCATAATCCGCGCCCTGTCCGACTATCTGGGTCAGACATTGCCTTATGACAATCTCGGACAGTTGCGGGCAAAAATAATTGATGCCCATCCGCATCTCGCCGAGCTTGAGCAAGTCCAGCCGGCGTCTTCAGGAGACGTAACGTCCCTGGCAAATCTCTCCAAGGATATCGGCGATGAGCCTTTTGGTCCGGCGGTAAAGGACTTTTACTTCACAAATGTCGTGGCACGGGCATCGGCAGTGATGGCGGAAATGAGTGCCTTGATGAACGGCGCCAATCAGGGAGCGACGGGAACCGATGGCTGAATTCTGGGCGACTTACCTATGGCCTTTTCTTCTGGTCGCGATCCAGAGCTTTGTGCTCCTGGCAGGATTGCTGATCGTCATTGCCTACCTGCTATATGCCGACCGTAAAATCTGGGCGGCCGTGCAGTTGCGGCGGGGGCCGAACGTTGTCGGCCCATGGGGACTGTTGCAGTCTTTTGCGGATCTATTGAAGTTTGCGCTGAAAGAAGTGGTCATTCCCGCCGGTTCGAACAAGGTGATCTTCTTATTGGCACCGGTGGTAACGGCCGTTCTCGCTCTCTCCGCCTGGGCGGTGATGCCCGTTGCCGAGGGTTGGGTCATTGCCGATATCAATGTCGGCATCCTTTATATTTTTGCGATTTCATCGCTGGGTGTTTACGGCGTCATCATGGGCGGATGGGC
>JANQOC010000158.1 GCA_028279265.1 Hyphomicrobiales bacterium | reverse complement strand
CCAGGGCCACCGTCTTGCCGGCGGGCACCTTCAGGCTCAGATTTTTAAGGACCGGATTATCTTCGTCGTAGGCAAAACTGACATTCTCAAAAACGATGTCTCCCTTGTCGACACTGAGATTTTGTGCATCCGGCTGTTCTTTCAGTTCGGATTCCCGGTCAATAATACCGAACACCCGGCTGGCTGCGGCTGCCCCTTCGGCAAGTGCGGTGTGCAAAGTCGCCAGAGTGCGGAGCGGCTGAAACATCAGCATTGCGGCCGCCATAAAGCCCATGAAGTGTCCTAGTGTCATGGTCTGGGATTCTTTGATCGACCCGACAAACAGGATGACCAGCGCAAATCCAATACCGGTCATTAGTTCGGCAATGGGACTTGCCAACGCTTTCGCACGGACACCGCGCATCTGAAATTCAAGAGCGCGGCCGATAACCTTGGACGTTCTCTCGATTTCAGCCTCATTTTGTCCATAGGCATGGACAACGCGGGCACTGCGCAGGGCCTGGGTCACGAGGGTCGATAAATCGCCTGTTTCCTGCAGCGTTTGCTTGGTTGATTTGCGCGTTCTCTTACTCTGCTTGGCCAGCAGGAACAGTCCTATGGGCATTGTCAGCATGATGAATGAAGCGAGACGCCAGTCGAGCACAAACATCGTCACGGCGAGAACGATGACCTTCAGGAGATTTTCACCCAAAGCGATCATGGCCCGGCTGGCCGTATTTTGCAGCAGCACCGCATCCGTCAGAAATCCAGATACAAACCGGCCGGAATTGATGCCTTCGATCCAGCTCAGATCCGCATAGATCAATTTTTTGAACATCTGAATACGCATATCGGCGACAAAACGATTGCCGAGAAAGTTCAATGTGACCTTGGAAACAAATTCAGAGGCGGTTTTGAGTACGGTTATGACAAGCACGGCAACTGTCAGCAGGTAGACGAGATTCTGATTACCCCGGATAAAAATCTCATCGGCAACTTGCTGGATTATGATCGGCACCAGTCCGGTGGTTCCCGCGGATATGATCATGGCGATCCCGGCGATAACCAGATAGCGGCGGCGAGGGAGCAGATGCTCGACCCAGATACGACGCATGACTTCCGACACGGAATATCGGGAGGTCAGAAGGTCATCCTGGCGTGAGACCTTTTGCTTGTCTGTAAAGATACCGTAGGGTGAAGCCGATTTTTCTAATTTGGGAGCTATTTGTGTCATTCGAGATTTTATCGATGATTCTTTAGCGGAGACTTGTATACCACTTTCAAAGTGAATTCTCTAAAAACTTCAATGATATTCAGTCTGTAGTCCGCCTATTTCGCCGGAATCAACAGCTCATTTTAATAATCCCGCGATTTTGCATTGTTCGCACTCTATGAAGCCGGTAGGGAGGGCCCTTCGATAATTGAGAATTGTGACTTGAATTCAACAGATTAGACGATAGTTACGTCCAAATTTCGCGACTTAGTTCACTCTGAGCCGCCTATCTTCAAGTCTGAAAATAAGCCTGGATTGCCTTTTTCGCGATTGTCTGTTTGGTGTGATTCCAGTTCGAGCAAGCCCAGTTAGAAGCGATCCAGCCAGAGTTAGTCCCGTTAGAGAAGGTCCGGTTCATATTTTGCCATGAGGCTATCCGGAGCGCATGAGACGATAGGATTTGAATATCGCAAATCCGCAAATAAAGATAAGTGCAATGCCAATTACTGAAAACAGATAAGGCGTCGCAGAAGAAAAATAAACGGGCACGCCCTGGCTCTGATCCACATACCGGTAGCCGTCTTCCTGCCAGAGGCTCGTTGGCAAACCGAAAATGAAACTAGCGAAATAAATCAAGAAACCGCCAAATGCCATACCGCCGAGGGCGAGAAGCAAAATCATAAGGGAGATGAAAGTCTTCATTGATGCGCAGCTCGAACAATCAATTGCCGTTACGATTATCTGTATTCCTGTTCCAGGGTTTCCAAATCGCCTAATACTGCAATCTGGTCCGCCATCTGAAGATCAGTCCGCAACCGGGGTGCTCATTCAGGATTGCTTTTTCAAGATCAGCATAAAATTATTTGAGGGCATGGGAATAATCTCCGAAAGATCCAGATCGCACTTTTCAGCCTCTTTTTGAATGACTGCGGTATCGCGGACACCAAACTCGGGGTTCTGATTTCTGAGGGACCTGTCAAAAGCAATATTGCTCTGGGAAACATGTGACCCATCGACCGAGAATGCACCGTAGACAATGAGTAATCCATCGGGCGTTAGATATCTCCTGGCGCCGGAAAGTAATCCCAGACTGACATTCCAGGGAGCGATATGCAGCAGGTTCGAGCAGAATATCGCAACAATATCTTCGGACGAGGGATGTCCCGGGGTTCCCAAACCCCAGTCATCTTGAGTCACATCAAGATAAATCGGCGTATTGAGATTTGGCAATCCGGATTGCTGCTGCCAGCTCGCGATACTTTTTATATGATGATCCTGAATATCGGACGGCCACCATGTCAGCTGGGGGAGTTGTTGCGCAAAATTAACCGCATGCTGACCCGTCCCACTGGCAATTTCAATGACGTGTCCCGTACGATTATCCAGATGCCGGACAACAACCTTTTCTATAGGCTCGTGGTTTGTGACGAATGATTCACTGAAAAGGCGGTCATCACCTTCAGGCAAATCCCTGTCTTTTTCAAATCGCAGTGTGAATTTTGGTGCCTTGATCATGAGCCAGTTACAATCCGCGCTATCCCAGCTTTTCTATATAGAGGCCGGACGCGGAACTTCCAAGCTATGTTTGGGACGACGCCATTTTAGTATGGGAAATATTGAACGCGTTTTTCACAATCGTCAGAAACCGTTTTTGAACCGACATCGGGACATATCTTCCTGGAACTGAGTGACTTCCCCAGAATAATGGTTGCCGGAAATGCAGGCAGGTCGGATTCAGGATGATCTCATCTTGGGCTTGAACATTTTGTGTACAGTATTACAAAAAAGGAATATCACTTATTGACGTGTCCGAGGCCGGTTCCGACAAAAATATACATGGAGCTTTAGAGGCCCGTTTCGATGACTGAAAACCGTTTTGAATGACAATCTGGGAGGATAACATGATATCGATTGATCGCCGGAAAATTCTGGCAATGATGGGGAGTACGGTTGCCGCTTCAACATTGTCTGCACCGTCTTTCGCTCAGAATAAAAAGATTAAAGTCGGAGCTCTGAGGTTCACGAGTCACTCAGGCAGTTTCATCGCTTTTGAACGCGGCTATTTCTCCGAAGCCGGATTGGATGTCGAACTGAAATTCTTTCAGGCGGCCCAACCCATGGCTGTCGCCATCGCTTCAGGAGACATTGACTATGCGGTGACCGCCATTTCCGGTGGTTTGATTTCACTGGCCAACAAAGGGGCCATTAAAGTGATCGGCGGCGCCTTGTCCGAGGAAAAAGGCATCGACGGCCAAAAAATTCTTGTATCCGACGCGGCTTTCAAGGCCGGCGCAACGAAGCCTTCAGCCCTTGATGGAAAAGTCTACGGCATGACGACGGCCGGGTCTTCATTTCACTATATGGGATCGAAGATTGCCAAAAAGGAAGGCGTGTCACTCAAATTCAAACCGCTGCAGAAGGTCGGTGCCATCATCGGTGCCTTAAAATCCGGACAAATCGACGCCTGGTCAATTGTCCCTCATATCGCCAAACCACTTTCCAAGTCCGGTGCGGTCCACATCATCGGAGACGTTGCCGACTACGTGCCCAACTACCAGGTCACAACAGTATTTACCTCAAGTAAAAATGCATCTGACGAAAAAGACATGACCAAGAATTTCTTGGCGGCTTTTGCAAAAGGCGTTGCCGACTATAATGCGGCCATGGTCGACAAATCCAAGGGAGATGCGGCGCAAAATGAAATGGTCGACCTGATCCACAAATATGTCTACACCTCCCGCCCCCGGGAAAAGGCCGCACCTTCAATCATAAACGGCTCCATGCGCCTCAATGAAGGTGCAGCGCTTAATGTTGCATCTATCAAAGATCAGTTGGACTGGTTCAAGTCGGAAGGGCTCGTTGATGCCAATACAAAACTTGAAAACCTGGTCGACAGCAGTTACGTCAAAACGCTTTAGAGCCGCCGGTTATTTTACCGTCTCAACGCAATTGAAAGTCGGAGCCGCGCAATGGCTTCGGCTTTTTCAGGCTGGTGTGACTGAGTTAAAATGTTCGGTCTCAACCATCAGGATTGGCTAACTTTATGGATCTGAGTATTTCCAAAGTCAGTCACGCATTTGGTGAGCTTGATGTCCTCAAAGACATTAATCTGGAAATTCCGTCCGGTAAAATTGTCTGCATAATCGGTCCCTCGGGCTGCGGCAAATCAACATTGTTGCGACTGGTCGGAGGGCTGGAAAAACCTTCCGCCGGGGAGATACTCCAGATCGGAGAGCCCCCCGCAGGTTGCATCAATCCCCTGACGTTTATATTTCAGGACTTTGCCCTTTTGCCCTGGCGGACGGTGGAGGGAAATATCAGCCTGGTCCTGGAAGATCATGGTATCGCTCCCCAGGAGGCGCAAGGGATCATCTCCGATGTGCTTGAGCGCACAAATCTGGCAGATTTCCGAAAGGCGCTGCCCAAGCAACTTTCAGGCGGGATGAAGCAGAGAGTCGCAATTTCCCGTGCTTTGGCCGTGAGGCCGGCAGTCATGCTGATGGACGAACCCTTGTCAGCACTCGTCAGCCAGACGCG
>JANQOC010000135.1 GCA_028279265.1 Hyphomicrobiales bacterium | reverse complement strand
TGGATCGTCGATGGTCAACCGAATGATATTTGTTTTCAGGTCGTAGTGATTGTCAATCAGACAACATTGATATCCAAGATCAAACAAAGGTTCTACAATTTCTCTGCGGTTCAATCCCAACTTTTCAATTAGTTTCGTTTTGTGGAGTTCGAGAAAAACTACAGGTTTGCACCGGGAAAGAGTTTCAAGACATCCCAGTATGACGTTTGATTCGTGTCCATCTACATCAATCTTGATTATATCGGGATAAATAGAGTTCGAATTGCAATAGTGATCTACTGACGTCAGTTCGAGTTGTGTCTGGCGCAATCTATCCCGGTTTTTGATCCCCTTAATGTGGAATTTTATTTTTTTCAGTACATCCTCTTTGTAGTATCGCTCGTCAGGTTTTGTCTCAAACATTTTTGTCTGAGAAAACCAGATCAAAGACTGTCCATTATGGCGATCAGTCAATCCAGCTTGAACGGCTTTGACATCCCGAGATTCGGTTTTGTATTTCTCCAGTTTTTTTTGTAGGACTTCGTAACGTTCAGGATGCATCTCAAAGGCATGAACATCCATCAATTGTTTCTTATAGTTGAGAGCAAATTCTGAAAAGTAACCGCCGCTTGCACCAACATCCAAAAAAGTATTCGCATTCCGGTTTTCGAAGAAATAAGACATTGCTGCTATGGTTGCGACTTCTCCATGTGCACTTCTTTTCTTAAAGATTCGACGGCTGATTTGGTTAATTAGTACTGGATCAAAATTGGGGATTAAGAGTGAAGTTTGATGTCCAGATTTTGAAGATTGAATATTGAACGATCGAACATGTTGCCTCAATTCAGAGACTGTCTGTTCAGAATCCTTTGTTTCACGGAAGCCATTAAATCTTGCGGTATTAGACGTTTCATGACGGACCAAGTCCGAAATCTGGTAATCAATCGCCATTCTCACACCCAACAGACTCTTTCTGACTAATCTGTATCATCACATAATGTGAAATATCGATGAAATTAAGATCTTATTTGGTTTCGCGCACCAACAATTATTGTATTGGGCTGATTCTGATCGCTCAATAAGAACTCAAGAATCGACGACAGCTGGGTGAAATCCCCTTGACCCAATTGACGACCGCGTTTGTGGATAAACTATACGAGAAACAGATTTTATCTCCTGACAATCATGGTCTGGTTATCGTTCTGACGCAGTTAGTACCCGACATGGAAAGAACCGTCAGAAGATTTGGTTACCCCTTATCGATGAAGATAAGAACCTGCTCTTTCCCGAGCTCACTGAAAGTCTCGATAGATCACCGTGACGAGTGCCGTTGATCATCAATCAGGATTGTCCTCGGCGTAACACAGATCAATTCAAGCCCTGCAAGAAATTTTGGTTCTCAGAACTCTCTCAAAAGATACGAATAGCTGCCGGACTGCCGGATGATGTGATCTTCATATCATTCCGACATAGAGGACTGACAGAGCTTGGTGACGCTCGCATCGAGGATCAGGGAATGATGGCCTTGTTGGCTCACAAGACGTGCTCTATGCTTTCCGTCTGCGCAAAACGGACAGAAGTTCAGCGCGTTCAGGCTGCCCGCAAGGAGCAAATGTCCAAATGAGCGTGTCCAAACTGTGCGATTTTGGGTCAGATCTTGATGTCAGAAAAAGGGAAAAAATCTAATAATTTTGAATGGTGCCCACGGCCGGACTCGAACCGGCACGCCCGTTAGAGCAAGGGATTTTAAGTCCCTAGTGTCTACCAATTCCACCACGTGGGCACTTGGATTGTCGCCTTCATGAGGAATGCACACGTGGAACTCGCACCCCTCCGCCAAAACCGTCACACTAGTCATTTTCTCCGGTATGTCCATAATTTCGGTCGATCCGCATGAATTTTTTCCCCCGAACAGGACCCAGCCTGCGAATACCCCAAATCATTCATGGATTGCAAGTTCAGATGAAACCGAACCGTGAATGAGACACTTCGAGGAACTTCCCGCTTTCTATATCGACGACGCCCCCTTAGACCTCGGCTTCTCCGACCTTTTCCCTATTTGCCCATACTGCCAAAATGATTGGCAACCCAGTCGAATTCCCCCTATAAATTGGCCTGACTTCTAACTCCAATCCATGAACCCAAATCGTTTCAAAGAGTATTGCGGCTCTTCTGCAAATGATTTTGGTGGCAGGATCAACAGATAAGAGAATCTATATGACAAATCCCATTTCCTCCGTCGATCCTGATGGCCTGCTGGAATATTCCGTTGTGTTCACGGATCGTTCCCTGAACCACATGTCCAGCCAGTTCCAGGATGTCATGAACGATATATCGTCGACCCTGAAGTCGGTTTACAACGCCCATTCCGTCGTACTGGTGCCCGGCGGCGGCACCTATGCCATGGAAGCCGTTGCCCGGCAGTTCGGCGAAAACAAACAGACGCTCATTGTTCGCAATGGCTGGTTCAGCTTTCGCTGGAGCCAGATCATCGAAACCGGCAGCCTCAGTGAACAGACCCATGTTCTGGCAGCGCGACAAATTCAGGACGGAAACCAGGCGCCCTTCGCGCCGGCGCCCATCGAGGAAGTCGTCGCTGCGATTGAGGCGGACAAGCCGGACATCGTTTATGCCCCCCATGTGGAAACATCCTCGGGGATGATGCTGCCGGACAGTTACCTGAAGGCTATTGGCGACGCGGTTAAAGCGACGGATGGCCTGTTTGTTCTCGACTGTATTGCATCGGGCACCATGTGGGTCGATATGAAAGAATGCGGGGTCGACATATTAATCAGTGCCCCGCAAAAAGGGTGGAGTGCGTCCCCCTGTTGCGGCGTGGTCATGCTGAGTGAAAAAGCCCGCCAGAAGATCGACAACACCCGGAGTTCCAGTTTCGCTATCGATCTGGCAAAATGGCTGCAGATTATGGAAGCCTATGAAAGTGGCGGCCACGCTTATCATGCAACGATGCCCACGGACGGGATCAGGACTTTCCGGGATGCTATGAAGGAAACCGAAACCATGGGCTTTGCCGAGATCAAGCAGGCCCAGCAGGAACTGGGGGACAGGGTCCGGGCCCTGCTCGCCGCTCACGGATTTGAAAGCGTCGCGGCCGAGGGTTTCCAGGCGCCGGGCGTTGTCGTCTGCTATACGGATGATTCCGATATTCAGAACGGCAAGAAATTTCTGTCCCAGGGACTGCAGATTGCGGCTGGTGTTCCATTGCAATGCAATGAGCCGGAATCCTTCAGCACTTTTCGCATCGGTCTTTTCGGGCTCGATAAGCTACAGAATATCGACCGTACCGTCGACAATCTGAAAAGCTCCCTGGAGGGCTTGCAGGCCTAGTTCGGAATACTCAGGTTTGACCTTCGACAATGGTAATTCAGCCGATCAGGCCTTGTTTGGCTTGCTCAGTCGAATGTGCAGTTCCCGCAATTGCTGAGGGGTCACGTCCGACGGGGCCCCCAGCAAAAGATCTTCCGCCTGCTGGTTCAGGGGGAACATGGTCACTTCCCGGAGATTCTCTTCACCACACAGTAGCATGACGATACGATCAATTCCCGGTGCAATGCCTCCGTGGGGTGGTGCACCATATTGCAGGGCACGCAGCATGCCGCCGAACTTCTCTTCGAGAAGCGATTCGTCGTAACCGGCAATATCAAACGCCTTTTTCATGATTTCCGGCTTGTGGTTCCGGATCGCACCAGACGAAAGTTCGATGCCGTTGCAGACGATATCATACTGGTAAGCCAACACCTCCAGGGGATCCTTGTTTTCAAGGGCGTCAAGCTCACCCTGGGGCATTGAAAACGGGTTGTGGGAAAACTCTATTCGCTTCTCGTCATCGTTATATTCAAACATCGGGTAGTCGACGATCCAGCAAAAAGCGAATTGATCGTGATCCACGAGCTCCAGGCCCTCCCCGATCTGTGTTCGCGCCAGCCCGGCAAATTCGGCAAACTTTTTTGGAACGCCGCAAACGAAAAACACCGCGTCCCCGTCCCCGAGGGAAAGCTGGTCACGAAGCGCCGATGTTCGTTCCGTCCCGATGTTTTTGGCGATGGGTCCGGCGCCTTCACCTTCCCGGAAGAACACATATCCCAAGCCCGGCTGGCCCTCGCCCTGGGCCCAGCTGTTCATGCGGTCACAGAAAGCACGGGAACCGCCGCCCTTCGCCGGGATTGCCCAGACCCGGACCGCAGGATCTTTTTCAATCTGTCCGGCAAAGATTTTAAAACCCGATCCCCTGAAATGTTCCGTCACGTCGGACATTTCTATGGGGTTGCGCAGATCCGGTTTATCGCTTCCGTATTTCGCCATGGATTCCGCATAGGGTATCCTGGGAAATTTCTGCGAGACCGGCTTGCCATCGGCAAATTCGACGAACAGGTCACGCAGCACCGGTTCCACCGCATTGAACACATCTTCCTGGGTCACAAAACTCATCTCGATGTCGAGCTGATAGAATTCTCCGGGAGACCGGTCGGCGCGCGCATCTTCGTCGCGAAAACAGGGCGCGATCTGAAAATAACGATCAAATCCGGCGATCATAATCAATTGCTTGAATTGTTGCGGCGCTTGCGGCAAGGCGTAAAACCGGCCCGGATGCATGCGCGAAGGTACGAGAAAATCCCGCGCGCCCTCGGGGCTCGACGCGGTCAGAATGGGCGTTTGAAATTCAAAAAAACCGGCCTCGTTCATGCGCCTGCGAATGGATGAAACGATATTCGCCCGTTTCATGATATTGCCGTGGATCGTCTCCCGCCTGAGATCGATGAACCGGTATTTGAGCCGGGTTTCCTCCGGGTAGTCGGGTTCGCCAAACACGGGCAGGGGCAGGTCGGCCGACTCGCTCAGGATCTCGATCTCCTGGGCAAATACTTCGATCTCACCTGTCTCCAAGTTTGAGTTTATGGTGTCGTCGGAACGGGCTTTCACCTTGCCGTCTATGCGAATCACCCACTCGGCACGCACGGTTTCAGCGGTGGCGAATGCCGGCGAATCCGGATCTGCCACAATTTGAGTTATTCCGTAGTGATCCCGCAAGTCGAAAAACAGAACGCCCCCATGGTCGCGCACACGGTGAACCCAGCCTGACAGGCGCACATCCGCGCCCACATCGGAATTTCGCAATTCATCGCATTTATGGCTGCGGTAGGCGTGTAAACCGCCGTTTTTCATCGAATTTGACATTTGATCCGTGTTCCCTGCTTCAGCCATTGCGAATATCCTTTATATCCCTAACAGGGCCCCTCTGACACGCCCTTGAGATCATTCAAGCTACGCGCGGGAAAAGCGCATGGAGACCGGTTTTTGTCAAGGGATGGATGACAAATTTGGGCGACAATCCCGATTTCTTCCTATATAACCGTTCGCCATGCACACCATTACAAGAACAGAAGACTTGGTTGCAGCCTGCGAACGCCTCAGCCAGCATAATTTCATCACAGTCGATACCGAATTCATGCGGGAGAGCACGTTCTGGCCGAAGCTTTGCCTGATCCAAATAGCCTCGCCGCAAGAAGAACTCGTGATCGATCCGTTACACGAAGATCTTGATCTACAGGCCTTTTATTCATTGATGGACAATCGCGACGTTGTCAAAGTATTTCA
>JANQOC010000132.1 GCA_028279265.1 Hyphomicrobiales bacterium | reverse complement strand
AAGTGGTTTTGCAATCGGTGGTTTTTTCATCATGAATAGAAAAACTGCTCATGCAGCGCCACCCTTGGCAACTGTGGCCCATTCCGTCATTTTCGGAGCCCTACTCCTGATCCCATACCTGATATTGACTCAGTCCTGGGGATCGACGGATGGAGGAACCGGTTTTCAGTTTGCCCCCTTTGTGGGGTTTGTGGTTCTGGCGCTATTGGGGCAGACGCTGCTGGTCTTGTCGTTCAATTTTGCAGCGGCATCGAATGTCGCCGTATTCCACTATACCGGCATCGTCTTTTCGACAATTATCGGTTACTTCGCATTTGAAGAATTCCCGACCCTCGTGACCTGGGTGGGGATCTTAACTGTCGTGGGTTGCGGTCTGTTCATCGCCTGGCGTGAGCACAAGGCCAGCGACACGACCCGGTCAGGAGCAGTTTAGTACTCCAACTCACCGCGCCCCACGAGTCTACCGTTCTATCAATGTCGATTGTTGTTGGGCCAGGCAAAGCCTATTGCGTCAGACGTGCAAGAACCGTTTTTACGTTTGGTGATGACAGTTCCAGAACAACGAGTCCGGATATGACAACGACCATTCCCGTCGCGATCCACTGCTGGAGCCCACGGCGAAAAATTCTCTTGAACTGCCGCTCTTCAGCATATGTCGTTGATTGCCGGATCGCCTTCGACAGGCGGAACAAATGCCTGGGCTTTAGCCAATCAAAATTATCTTCCATCATTTTCCCCCACCGAGTTCCCTGATTTTGTTCGAATCTCTGCCGAACCATTAGGGAAGTAACGGACGGTTGAAACAAGCTTAAGATGGTATCTTGTGGAAGCCGCGGGGATAGTTTTGTTTACAGTTGGGGTTAACCGAATAGTTTCCGTGTTTTAAGACAAAGCCGTTAAAACAGCGCCGGACGCATTCGAACAGGTCAGGATATCCCAGTCCAAAAAAAATCTGACACTTACCCGGCTTATCCGCTCATTGTGGCGAGGATGACCCCCGGTACGACCACCAATATTGTTGGGGCCGTACGCCAGGAAATGGTTTCCCGCTTGAATACAAAAGCCCCGAGAAGCATGGCGAATACCGGCGAAGACGATACGATCGGCGCCACGAGGACCAGGTCACCGGACTTCAGGGCGGCATTCAGTGTCAGCACGCCGATACCGTTGAATATTCCGGAGTAGATAAATCCGTTGAGGCGTGTGGACAGGGGAGGAAACCGTTTGCCGCGGGCGACAAACGCCAGGACGGCAACAATTGTCGAGGTAATAAAGGCAACGAAACTCGCAAAGAAGGAACTGGGGACATCAAGGAGCCCGATTTTTGTCACCGCCTGACCGCTGGCCCTGATAAGGGCGGCACCAAAGGGAAGGGCCATGGCCCAGAGCGGCCAGGACCTTTTGAGACCTCTGGGATTAAGAGCAGCGATACCAATACCGGTGACGACAAACAGTGTCCCAAACAGATTATTGGCGTTAATGGCTTCTCCCAGAAGCAGTATTCCAAAAACTATCGCAAAAATCGGACTCGTTGCGGCCAGCCCGCTGGTCAGAGTCGGTCCGAGTATTTTAACGCCCGTCGCCGACAGAGTTGACGACATGGCCGGCAGCATCAAACCGACAAGGCCAAATAACAGAGTTGCCTTGGTAAACCAGAAATGGCTTTCAATCCAAAAGGGAGCAAAGGGCAGATAAAATACCAAGGTCGCCACAATGGAAATCATCGCCCCGGTCTGGGGATCTGTGTATTGCAGTCCGACATTCTGCATTTGAATAGAGAGCGCAAATGTCAGAGCGGACGTCAGGGCGAAAAGGATGGTCAATGTAGCGGGTTCGAGGGGCAAATCACTAGGTTCTTCGTGCTGTGAGGAAACGAGCGGGACGGATAAACTTTCCAGCAGACTCACCCGTCAGGTCCAAGGGAGCGCAGGCGGGATGTCCGATTTCCGGAGTAATGATCAAATTAAATCTGTTCGGCGGGTTCCAGCCAGTGTTCGAAAATTTCCATTTCAATAATGTCATGCTGGGGGCCCTTGTAATCCAGCCAGACGTGGTTTTGCAGGAACCTGGCCCGGTATAGGACTTTTCGCGGCAATCCGTCGAAACCGTAGGCCAGTTCTTCGGGATTGGGAAATGAGCCGCATATTCTTTCAATCGTTCCGGTTTTGCCGCGAATATACCATGGGGTTCGGCGATGGCCGGGAGGAGCGGAAACTTTAACACGGATTGTGTCCCCAACCTTGAAACGCGCATTCGGTGCCGGCGTATATGTTGATACGGCAGTCTCTTTATTGTCCGGCATCGGTGTATCCTTCCGTCATTTTCTGCACATTACTTATTCCAACTGCGCATTTTCCAAAATTAATTCTGTGCAACTGGACTGGATTTGTAAAGAGCGTGCGTTCGCCTCGAAGCAGCTACCGGATATGCGACTTCTCGAGGACCGCATGGACCCCTTTGACGCCGTTGACCGTCTGGGTTATGCGCAAATCGCAAACCATGGAACAGAGAGAATAAGCCTGTTCCCGGGTGAGATCTGTCTCGGCGATAATGAGATTGATCATATCCCGAAGAGCGCTTTTGGCGGCGACATCAAGATCCGGATCGAGGCCGAGCGTAATGTAGGCCGTATCCGTTTCCGCCCGCGGTCCCTTCAGGGAGATATCCTTGCGGATATGAAACGAGAATGTACCGATCAGGCCGGTTTCCACGGCCGTGACACAAACCTCGCCATCGCCCTGAATGGCATGACCATCGCCGGTGGAAAACAGTCCGCCATTCTGAAAGGTAGGGAGGAAGAGGGTCGTGCCGGCCTGCAATTCCTTGAGGTCCATATTGCCGCCGAATGCCCGGGGCTCCCGGGACGACAATTCCCCCCAACCGGTCGGCGGGGCGACGCCCATGACACCGAAAAAAGGAGCGGCGGTCAGTGTTTTTCCCCAGGGCAGTTTCACTTCTTTGGAGGCGCAATCAATACCAAGGTGCATAAGCGTATAGTCCGGGAAATCTTCCGGAAGTGTACCTGCAAGAGGCTTGATGATATTCCAGCCCCAATCAGCCCCCAGTTGAATATCGAGAATACGAATTTCGAGACAATCACCGGCGGTCAGCCCGTTAACCGCTACAGGACCGGTAAGAATATGACCCGGCAGAACACGTTTCCTTACATTTTCGACGATTGCCGTTTGATTTTCCGAAACAGTATATCCATCGTCGGGCAGGACCTCCGGTCCCCCTGATATGGTAGTAATTTGAACACTGTCGCCATCGTCGATTTCGAGAACGGGATCGAGGTCGCCCCGGAAATAACCCCAGTGAACGGTATCGGGTGTTGAATTGAGTTTATGCTGCATGTTTCCAAGCATAGAGAGCACTTTCGAGATCTGCAATAAGATCGTCGGGCTCATCAAGACCCACATGCAGACGAAACGCGGTTCCCTCTGCCGACCAGGGCACAGCGGTGCGATAAGATGTCGGATCAAAGGGAATGGCAAGGCTCTCAAAGCCGCCCCAGGAATATCCCATGGCGAACAATTCAAGGCGATCCAGGAAGGCACGGGTGGCGGCCTCAGAGCCGCCGTTCATAATGATTGAAAACAGGCCGCTCGCTCCGAGAAAGTCCCTTTCCCATAAGGCGTAACCCGGGTCGGTTTCGAGGGCCGGATGCAGGACCCGGGCAATCTCCGGTTGCTCCCGCAGCCAGCGCGCGATTTTGACACCCGACTCCCAGTGGCGCTTCAGGCGTACCGGCATTGTCCGAATACCCCTGAGGCCGAGATAGGCGTCCTCGGGTCCGGGACACAATCCGAAATTGATGAAATTCTGTTCGATAAGTTCAAAGGCGCGCTCGTTTGCGGTGATCGATCCGAGCATCGCGTCGGAATGGCCGATGATATATTTGGTTGCCGCCTGGACGGAAACATCGATATCGAATTCAAATGGTTTGAAATAAAGGGGAGAAGCCCAGGTATTATCCATGACCGTCCATATATCCTTGTCCCTGGCCACGGAAACAATTGCCGGAATATCCTGCATTTCGAACGTTTGTGAACCCGGGGCTTCGAGAAAAATCAGCCTTGTATTGCTTTTGACAAGAGAAGCGATATCCGAACCCAGAGACGGATCGTAGTAGGTCGTCTCGATGTTCATCCGCAGCAATACCTCATCGCAAAAGCGCCGGGTCGGACGATAGACGCTGTCCGTTACCAGGATATGATCGCCGGATTTCAGAAACGCGGATAAGGCGCAAGCCAAAGCGGCAAGGCCCGATGGCGGAAGAACTGTTTGATAGCCGCCTTCAATGTCGGCGATAACCGTTTCCAGCGATCTTGTTGTCGGTGTTCCCTGGCGGCCATAGGTATAATCAACCTCTCGGGAAGTCAGAGAATCGTAATCCGGATAGACGACCGTCGACCCCCGGACAATGGGCGGATTGACAAAACCGAACTGCTTTGTCGTATCACGGCCGACGTGCAGAATTCGGGTCTCTTGGTGACGTTGTTTTTTGTCCGGATTATCTGTGTTCGACATTGAATACACTTTCTATGATGTTCTTTAGGTGATGGTCCCGGGAGGTGTTGCCGCTGTTCATTGGCGGCTGCCAAGATTGGTATTCATTAACAAGCCTGGTGTTCAATAAGCCTGTTGTTCAATAACAAAGTCATCCGCCTGCTGCCTGAATGACGGCGCCAACGATAGTCGGATGGTCATCCTCCAGCCCTGCAATCCACTTGGTCCCATGAAAAATTTATCTACAAGTATGACAAACAATAAGATCAGGTCGAATTGAGTCAATGTTCTTCAATGGAGCGCCCCAATACAGTTTGCTAACTCCGGTCCAGTCGCATAAAATGGGGTCTCAAACAAGGGACAATCTGTTGGTTCGTTACAATTCGCGAAATTGGGCAATTCTGTGCGCGTCTTTGGTGGTGATCGGGCTGATCTGGCTGACAGGTCCAGCACAGGCCTCGACACTGAACCATGTCCGTGAAAGCGGACATGTGACCTGTGGTGTCAGCGACAACAAGATCGGCTTCAGTGAGCAGGACGGTAAAGATAACTGGAAAGGATTGGGCGTGTCCTTTTGCCGGGCGGTAGCCGCAGCCATCTTCAACGATATCAATAAAGTAAAATTTGTTGCCCTGAATTCCGAGGACGCGATTTCAGCTCTGCAGTCGGGAAAAATTGAAATCCTGATGAACTCCGTCTCCTGGACCTTGAAACGCGATGCCGGTCTGGGCCTCCTGTTCACCGGTATTCTGCTGCATGATGGACAAGGCTTCATGGTCCCGAAAAAACTTGGCATTTCAAGTGCACTTGAGCTCTCTGGTGCGTCCATTTGCGTATTGAAAGATCCCTCCCTGGAACTCAAGGCAAGCAAGTTTTTCCAGAGCAAGAAAATGCCGTTCAAACTCCTTCCCTATGAGATGCGGGAAGATGTCACCCAGGCCTACCAGTCTGGGCGTTGCAATGTGTTTACGGACAATGTTCTGCAGCTGGCCATTGAACGCGTTTCTTTCGATGCGCCGGAGGCACACATTATTCTGCCCGATATCCTGTCAAAGCGTCCCAAGGGACCGATTGTGCGCCAGGGCGACGATCAATGGTTTAATCTCGTAAAATGGGCGCTGTTTGCCTTGATCAATGCCGAAGAACTCGGCATTACCCGCAACAATGTCTCCGATTTCGAAACGTCGGAGGATCCGGAAGCGATGGCCCTGCTGGGGCAGGATGAGCATTTCGGTAAGCTATTGGGCCTGCCCAAGGACTGGGCAAAGAATATGTTGTCGAGCGTCGGAAATTATGGCGAATT
>JANQOC010000101.1 GCA_028279265.1 Hyphomicrobiales bacterium | reverse complement strand
TTTTGATTACAGTATACCCAGGGACCAGAGCACGACTGAGGCAATCCAAACGATAATTGTGAAACCGATCCCGAGAAATATGGCGATCCCCGACCAGGCAATGATGTGCAGCAGCATGGGGCTCGCAAAGCGGTTTTTCTCGGAGACCTCGCTATTGTCCTCTTCCCCGGGTGGGATTGGCTTTTTATCGATTTCGTTCAAATTTTGCCTCGAATGTTCAGAAGCAACTGATCTCAGCATGGCAACAGGGCTCAAACTCTCTGCAATAGTATAAAAGGGATTTGGTCTGCGGAAATCTCACAGTTCTCCATTAGGTTAATTTGATAACCTATTTTGACGGATTGCCAAAATTAATTGCCGGGCGGGGTTAACGCACCGCCAAATTGTATATTCCGTCGCAATCAAACCGGCAACGAACTATTGTTTTTTGCGCCGTTAATTGCCAATGATCGCAATTGTCAAAGATCGCAAACTGTTCAGATCTCGAATCTGGTTCTTAGGAAATTCCAAGGAGAGCGTAAAATGAATATCGGTTTTATCGGACTGGGTGTGATGGGATCGGGCATGGCGCGAAATCTCGCTCGCGCCGGACATCAGGTCAAAGTCTATAACCGCACACGGACAAAAGCCGAAGCCCTGGAGCCTGACGGCGCCATTGTTGTGGATCGCCCGGAAAAGGTATGCGAAGAAGCCGATGTTCTGATCACCATGCTCGCCGATGATAACGCCTTGGAAGCCGTCATTGAAGATGACCCGGAATTCCTGCCTGCCCTGCCCCGGGGGGCTATACACATGGCGATGGGGACTATCAGCGTCGCCAAGTCGAAGCGTATCGAAGAGATACATTTGGGTCATGGCCACAAATTCATTGCCGCTCCGGTGCTGGGGCGTGGCGATGTCGCCGAAGCCGGCCAGTTGGCCATTATTGCCGCCGGGGCTCCTGACGTCATCGAAACCTGTCAACCGCTGCTCGACATTATGGGGAGGAAAACCTATTACACGGGTTCGGCCCCTTATTCGGCAAACACTGCCAAGCTATGCATGAATTTCATGCTCGCTGCGGCCATCGAGAGCCTGGGTGAAGCCTTCGCTGTTGTGCGCAAGGCGGAAATCGATCCCGAACTGTTCCTGGATCTGGTTACAGGCACATTGTTTCCCACACCGGTGCACAAGGTCTATGGAGACATGCAAGCCCGTGATGATTACACATCCGCAAATTTTACCGTCACGCTTGGACTGAAGGATGTCAACCTGGCAGCCGAGGCAGCGGAAGACCTGAATGTGCCCCTACCCATGGCCGGTGTTGTGCGTGATCAGCTGATCAATGCCCTGGCGCACGAAGAGGCGGACCAGGACTGGTCTGTTGTGGGAAGGGTGGCCATGCGCAACGCCGGTCTGGCAAAGTAGTCTATTCCACTTATTCGTCACGGGTACATAAATCAGAAGTCGCAACGGAAACAGGCGACCTCAGAACAAAGGTTCAACATAAGCGGATTGACCGTCGACGATTATGGCCTTAATCGCGGCGTTGCCGCCACCACTCACGGCGGCAAGGATCTCGACTTTTTCATTGTTGCGCATGTCTTCCAGGGCTTTGCCCTCGCCTTCGGGGACAAAGTAATTTTCCAGTCCATAACGGATGCGCAATCCCCGGCACGGAGTGGGACAGTCCGGGTCTTCGGCGTTATCGCCGGGTCTTCGCGGACGCTGGCTGTTCACACTTGCGACCCGTCCCTTGATAACGATATGGGGATCCTGCGAGCGCATATAGGATTTGTGGGCCGCGACAGCTTTCCACGATCCGCGATCCGACATTGCAAGTTCGACAAATATGGGGTCGTTTCTGCGGTAAGTTGCAACGTCGGCGACAATATTTGGACCCAGCCATGAAATATCATAGCGAAGGATCACAAAATCGCCGCGGAACAAGTCCCGGGGATCAACCGGCTGCACGGCGAGTTTCACAGTTTCGCCGGTGGTCAGAATGCGGTTGCGGTCGAACACCATCCAGGCCAGGGCCAGGGTTTGCAGGAGAACGGCAATAATCACACCGGAAGCAAATGAAATT
>JANQOC010000074.1 GCA_028279265.1 Hyphomicrobiales bacterium | reverse complement strand
GGTGTCGCGGTCAGCATCAGAGCGGCAGCGGCAATGGAAATCGAAGCGCCGAGAAAGGGCGCCATGGCAAACAAAGGTGTCGTCAGGGGCGGATGCGGTGACGTGTCGGTAAAGAGCGCGAAGAGCATGATCACCTGCAGCCCGACCAGGACGCACAGCGCCGCGCGAATGTTGCGAATATCGCTTTTCATGAAAGCCTCCTCAGAACCGTACATTTGTTTACACTTGCAATTACCGTACACTTATGTACGATATTGTCAATAATCAATTCGAGATTTTGCCTGTGGAGGTTCCGTGAAGCAGGAAAACCAGGAAAAAAGAAGACGCCAGATCGAAGCTGCTGCTTATGACGTGCTCAGGCAAAAGGGTTACCGGGCGACGTCGATGCTGGCCATTGCCAAGGAAGCCGGCGCGTCAAATGAAACGCTCTACAAATGGTATGGCAACAAGCAGAACCTGTTCCAGGCACTGGTAATCGCCAATGCGCAGGATGTCGTGGATCATCTTGACCGGTCCATCGCCGAATCTGGAACAGTCGCGGATACGATGGCCTATCTGGGACCCGCTTTGCTGACGCTGGTCACAAGCGACAAGGCCATTGCGCTGAACCGGGCCGCGGCCGCCGACGTGGATGAGACCGGGACCCTGGGAAAAACCATTGCCGATGCCGGGCGCGAGACCGTCGCCCCGCTGATCGGCGAGGTATTTGATCAGGCCCGCATCCTGGGAGAACTCTCATTCGACAATAGCCAAGAAATAGTTGAGCTTTACCTCAACCTGCTGATTGGCGACTTGCAGATCCGGCGTGTTATCGGGGCGATGCCGAAACTGACGAAAGCCGGGATACGGAAACGTGCCGACAGAGCCTGGCGTCTGGTGCTGCATTTGTACGGGACATAAACCCGCGATTAATTGATGAATGAGACCGGGGTGCCAGGTGTGGGAGTGAAAACGGAGCGAAAAAAGGCGGGAATTAGATGCACGCGCGTTGCCAAACTTGCCGTGGTGTTGAAAAATAGGCATCTGAGTGAGCCCTAAACCGAGCACTTCTTAAACTACAAAAAAATCAGACTTCTGGTCTGCGGAGGAAAAAAATGTTCGATATTCGACTTAACGATGAACAACGAGCTTTCCGGGATATGGCACGGGATTTCGCCGAAAAGGAAATCAAACCGATTGCGCTGGAACTCGATAGTCGGCCCAACTGGGAAGACAGGATTCCCTGGGATGTTCTGAAAAAAGGTTCGCAACTCGGATTTCGAACGTTTGTCCTGCAGGAAGAAAATGGCGGCGCCGGCGCTTCCGACCATCTGACAGCCTGTGTCATTGCTGAAGAGCTTGCTGCCGCCGATACGGGTACCGCCTACTACTTCATGCTGACCGCAAGACGGGCGCGGGACTGGTTTGAACTGCGCATGACCGATGAGCAGCGAGCTTATTTTATTCCGCGCTTCATCGAGGACGACACCTACTTCACGACAGTGGCGGTCCATGAACCCGACACGGATCTGGGCTATGATTATTTCACGGAAACCCCCACGGATGTCGCCTTCAAAACACGGGCAGAGGAACAGCCGGACGGTTCCTGGATCATTAACGGCGCCAAGAACTTCCAGACCGTGGGCTATCTCGCCAAACTGATCGTGACGATGGCACAGACGAAAGACGGCCCGCGAGCCTTTCTCGTCGAAGGTGATTCTCCCGGTCTCGTGCGTCACCCCATGTCGAAGATCGGCCGACGCATCGGAGACAATGCGGAAATATTTTACGACAATGTCAAAGTACCGCCGGGACGGATTCTGGCGCCGCCTTTGCCGGATAGAAGCGATCAGGGAACGCTTATCACGATTGCCGCGATAACACTGGGCCTCGGTCGCGCCGCTCTCGAAGAAACATTGAAATACACCCAGGAACGGGTGTCCGGCGGCAAACCCATTATCCAGCACCAGGCGGTGGGACTTTATCTGGCGGATATGGCGACCAATCTCGAGGCGGCGCGACGCCTGATCTGGACGGCGGCGTGGGCCAAGGATAATCCGGAAGCCTTCGCCGATGGCAGTGCCGACTGGCAACCCTATGAAATGATGGCCAAGGCCTTCACGGGGACCGCCGTGCAACGACTGACGGAACAGGGCATGGAACTGTTTGGCGGAATGGGCGTGATCCAGGGAATGCCGATCGAGAAATATGTGCGCGACGCTCTCATCCAGAAGCACATTTCATTTCCGTTCCAGGCCCGGTTCAGCGTTACCGAAGCTCTTGCCGGGTACAAACGCAAAACCTCGCCCCTGCTCATTGGCGGCAACTAAAAATTTAAGAGAATTCCGGCGTGAGTATTGCCGGGGGAGTATTGCAGGAGAGAGATTTCCCCGTGCCGTCAGCCTGGCCGACTGCTATGTCAGTTCGACAATACGATCCGTCGCGTTTCTTCGGATATGCGCGCCGTGGCCCGCGCATATATTCGATCTGTTTTTGTGCCGAATACGCCGGAGATTATGGGCGGCATAATGCGATGATCGACGCGAACCTCGACCGTTTCCGCTTCCCGGTTAACCTTCAGGTCGACATGGAGCTCCTGCACTTTGTCGCTCAGGTGAGCCTTGACCGTATTCAGGGCGACGGCCTTCATCCTCGATGTTTCGCCGTCACCAAATTGCAACCCCCGTGCGGCAGACAGCGCAGCACTGTCGGTGGCGCCCTGAAGCTTTGGATGCTGGTGATAGACGATTGCCGTGTCTAATCCTCCAACAATGGCGAGCATCAGAACTGGCAGAATCATGGCAAACAGAATGGCCGTTGACCCCCGTTTACAGGCGGCGTATCGGGTAAGAACGGCTCTCAAGACAGAACTCATTTTGAAGGAATTAAAAATGGACAAAACCTTAATTCGCTTTAGATCCGGGTCATTGCCCGGTTGGATATGAAATCAATATTGACGGGACACAGGATAACAAATTCCGGCTTCAATACTGTT